>JBDLRH010000155.1:0-26205 GCA_039800165.1 Pseudomonadota bacterium | reverse complement strand
GCGCAAGAAGGAAGAAAAGCTCAAGGCGCGCGCCGAACGCAAGGCGTCAGGCGGAGCCGAGCCGGGCGACGAGTCCGCGATGGACGAGGACAGCGGCGCGGTGGGGGATTCTGCACCGGGCGCAGACGCTGCGGCTGGCGCTGCGGGTGCCGGTGGGACCGCCGGCACGGCCGGCGACGGCGGCCACTGATCAGCCCCTCAGCCCGTCGCTTTCCGTTCGCAGAATCTCGCGGGCCAGGGTCCGCATCGCAGGCATCGACCGGTTAGCTGCCACGCAGGCCTGGGCCTGTGCAAACTGCCTGAAGTTGCGCTGGGTCGACGCCGCGTAGCCCGGGTCGTAGTGCAGCGTCAGCAACTCCTGCACCACCTGCCGCAGTTCGCCGGCTGCCACCCAGGCCTTCCAGCGTTCCACCACCTCATGGCCGCGCAGCGGCACCAGCGCTTCCAGCCGCGAGCAAAACAGCGCCGGGTCGCGCACGAACAGGTCGTAGTCTTCCATCAGCAGTTCCACCCGCTCGGTGTCCGGCAGGTCCAGCCGCAGGCAGGCACTTGCGCGCATCGCGTCGATCAGGCAGGCGGGCACGGCGACGTTGCCCACCTTCTTGCTCTCGCTTTCCACATACACCGGCCGCGCGGCGTCGAAGCCGCGCAGCGCGCTCCAGATGCGGGTGTCAAACTGCTTCTGGCTGGGCTGCGGCTGGTCTGGCAGCAGGCCCAGCACCGAGCTGCGGTGGCTGGCCAGCGCTTCGAGGTCGAGCACCTGCGCGCCTTCGGCAGCCAGGGCCTGCAGCAGCCGCGTCTTGCCCGAGCCGGTCGGGCCGCAGATCACCCGGTAGTTCAGCCGCTGCGCCAGTGCCGGCAGCTGCACCAGCAGCTCCGCGCGGAAGGCCTTGTAGCCGCCTTCGATCAGATGCACCCGAAAGCCGATCTGGCCCAGCACATGCGCCAGCGACCCGCTGCGCTTGCCGCCGCGCCAGCAGTACACCAGCGGCTGCCAGTCCCTGGGCTGGTCGATCACCTCGCGCTGGATGTGGCGCGCGATGTTGGCTGCCACCAGCGCGGCACCGCGCTTCTTGGCCTCAAACGGGTTGACCTGCTTGTACAGCGTGCCCACCTCGGCGCGTTCCGCATTCACCAGCGACGGCCAGTTCACCGCGCCGGGCAGGTGATCCTCTGCAAACTCGTCTTCGCTGCGCGCATCGATCACCGCGCTGAAGGCTGAAAGCCGCGCGATGGCATCGGCGGCGCTGATGGTGTGCAGGCTCACAGCAGCTTTCTGAGCTCGGGCCAGACGTTGTCGAGCATGCGCGGCTGCGCGTCCTCATTGGGATGGATGCGGTCGGCCTGGAACCAGCGCTGCGCATCGGGCTGGTCGGCAAAGCCCTTGAGGAAGAACGGAACCACCGACGCGCCTTGCGCCTTGGCCACCCGCGGGAACACCGCGGCGAAGTCGCGTGTGTACTGCGCGCCGTAGTTCGGCGGCACCTGCATGCCGACCAGCAGCACGCGCGAGCCGGCGGCCTTGGCGTCGCGCGTCATGCTGGCCAGGTTGTCCTCGGTCAAGGACAGCGGCAGGCCGCGCAGCGCGTCGTTGCCGCCAAGTTCAAGAATCAGGTGGGTGGGCTTGTGTTGCGCCAGCAAGGCGCCGAGCCGCGAGCGCCCGCCCGAGGTGGTTTCGCCGCTGATGCTGGCGTTGACCACGCGCGCTGCGATCTTCTCGCGCGCCAGGCGCTGCTCGAGCAGTGCCACCCAGCCGCGACCGCGGGTGAGGCCGTATTCGGCGCTGAGCGAGTCGCCGAGGACCAGCAGGGTGCGCTGTGCAGGGCCAGACGCCAGCGATGTACGAGCGCACGCAAGGCCAAAGAGCCCCACGCCGGCAGCGGCCATGGCCCGCGCGATACAGTCGCGGCGTCGAATCGAAAAGCCCCCCATGTCCGAACCCGTCATTTCCGTCGAGCACCTCTTCAAGTCCGTGACCGACGCCACGGGAACGCTCGATATTCTCCGCGATGTGGATTTCCGCCTCGCGCCGCGCGAGACGGTGGCCATCGTCGGCGCCTCGGGTTCGGGCAAGAGCACGCTGCTGTCGCTGATCGCCGGCCTGGACGTGCCCAGCCGCGGCACGGTGCGCCTGGCCGGCACCGACCTGTTCTCGCTCAACGAAGACCAGCGCGCGGCGCTGCGCGCACGGCAGGTCGGCTTCGTGTTCCAGAGCTTTCAGCTGCTGGGCAACCTGAGCGCGCTGGAAAACGTGATGCTGCCGCTGGAGCTGGCCGGCCGCCCCGATGCGCGTGCTGCGGCCACCGCGATGCTGCAGCGCGTGGGCCTGGGCGAGCGGCTGGGCCACTACCCCAAGGTGCTGTCGGGTGGCGAGCAGCAGCGCGTGGCGCTGGCGCGTGCCTTCGTGGTCGAGCCGTCGGTGCTGCTGGCCGACGAGCCCACCGGCAGTCTCGACTTCGCTACCGGCGAGCGCATCATGGACTTGATGTTCGAGCTCAACCGCGAGCGCGGCACGACCTTGGTGCTGGTGACGCACGACCGCGGCATCGCTGCCCGCTGCCAGCGGGTGATCACGATTGCGGCGGGGCAGGTGGCTTCAGACGCAGCCACCGCTGCCGCCTGAGCCGGCTTCGCACGCACGCCGATAATCGGCGCATGTCTGCTCCCAAGGTCCTGTTTGGCTTTCATGCGTTGGGCGTGCGCCTGAAGACGGCGCCGCACAGCGTGCTGGAAGTCTATTACGACGCCTCGCGCCGCGACGCGCGCATGCGCCAGTTTGTCGAGCGCGCCAAGGAGGCCGGCGTGCGCCTGATCGAGGCCGACGGCCTGCGGCTGTCGAAGCTGGCGGGCAGCCACGGCCATCAGGGCGTGGCCGCGCGGGTGCAGGCGGTCGAGCAGGCGCGTTCGCTGGATGACTTGCTGGATCAGTTGTCGGAGCCGCCTCTGCTGCTGGTGCTCGACGGCGTGACCGACCCGCACAACCTGGGCGCCTGCCTGCGCGTAGCCGACGGTGCCGGCGCGCATGCGGTGATCGCGCCCAAGGACCATGCGGTGGGCCTCAATGCGACGGTGGCCAAGGTGGCCAGCGGCGCGGCCGAGACCGTGCCGTACTTCATGGTGACCAACCTCGCGCGCACCCTCGGCGAGCTCAAGGAGCGCAACATCTGGTGCATCGGTGCCAGCGACGACGCGCCCAAGACGCTGTATCAGGTGGACCTGAAGGGCCCGGTGGCGCTGGTGCTGGGGGCCGAGGGGCCCGGCATGCGCCAGCTCACCCGCAAGACCTGCGACGAGCTGGTCAGCATCCCGATGCGTGGTGCCGTGGAGAGCCTGAATGTGTCGGTGGCCAGCGGCATCTGCCTGTACGAGGCGCTGCGCCAGCGCGGCGCTTGAAGCCTGCGCTCAGGCGCTGGCGGCCTGGAGCGCGGCCATCGAGGTGGCGTCCAGCTGCAGCCGGGTGGCGGCCACCAGCTCATTCAATTGCGCGAGCGATGTGGCGCTTGCAATCGGCGAGGTCACGCCGGGCTGCGCCATCACCCACGCCACCGCCACCTGCGCCGGTGTGCAGCCGTGGCGCTGCGCCACTGCATCGAGGGCAGCCAGGATCTTCAGCCCGCGCGGGTTCAGGTACTTGGTGGTGGTGTTGATGCCGCGCGCGCTTTTACCGATGTCGGCGCGGCTGCGGTACTTGCCGCTCAGGAAGCCGGCCGCCAGCGCATAGAAGCTGATCACGCCGACCTGCTCGCGCCGGCACAGCGGCCCAAGCGCGTCTTCGAACACCGCGCGGTCGTACAGGTTGTACAGCGGCTGCAGGCTCTCGTAGCGCGGCAGCGCGAGGCGCGCGCTGGTCTGCAGCGCCAGTTCGAGCCGCGGCGCGCTGTAGTTGGATGCACCGATGGCGCGCACCTTGCCCGCGCGGATCAAGTCGGCAAAGGCGCCCAGCGTCTCCTCCAGCGGCGTATCGGCATCGTCGTCGTGCGACTGGTACAGGTCGATGCGGTCGGTCTGCAGCCGGCGCAGCGAGTCCTCTACCGCAGCGCGGATGTACGCGGGCTTCAAGCCCTTGCGGTCCGGGCCCATCGGCTTGCCGACCTTGGTGGCAATCACCACCCGGCTGCGCTTGCCGCTGGCCTTGAGCCACTTGCCGATGATGGTTTCGGATTCGCCGCCCGCATGGCCCGGTGCCCAGATTGAATACACGTCGGCGGTGTCGATGAAGTTGAAGCCTGCATCGACCCACGCATCAAGCAGGCTGAACGAGGTGCGCTCGTCCGCAGTCCAGCCGAACACATTGCCGCCAAAGCACAGCGGGCTGACCTGCAGGCCACTGCGGCCAAGTTCACGGGTTTGCATCAGAAGTCTCCGTTGGAGGAAAGGAATCAGACCCAGCCAAGGGCGCCCAGCAGGCCGCCGGCGCCCAGCAGCCACAGCAGGTGGATGCGGGTCTTCCAGACCAGCAGGGTGCTGACCACGGCAATCGTCCACAGCGGCCACTGCGTGAGGTCGTAGCCCGCGCCGGTGGCAAGAATCCAGCCGGTGGCCACCAGCAGCGCCACCACCACCGGCGCCATGCCTTGCTTGAAGGCGCGCACCGCCAGCAGCTCGCGGTTGCGGTGGGCCCAGCGGGTGGCGGCCCAGGTGAGGGTGCAGCTCGGAATCATCACGCCGGTGAGGGTGAGCGCAAAGCCCAGCAAAGCGCCCGGTATGCCGGCGGCATTCAAGCCGACATGCCAGCCCATCAGGCCAACGAACAGCACATTGGGCCCGGGGGCGGCTTGTGCGATGGCGATGGAAGCGCTGAACTGCGGATCGCTGATCCACATCTTCTGGTCCACCAGGAAGCGGTGCATGTCGGGGGCCACGGTGATGGCGCCACCCACGGCCAGCAGCGACAGCGTGGCGAAGTGCAGGAACAACTGCAGCCAATCGGCAGTGGCCAGCGTGATGCTCATGGCGCTGCCTTCATCCCGCGTCAGGCCTTCAGCCGGTGCCAGGTGAGCACACAGGACGCGCCGCCCACACCCAGCAGCACCCACGCCAGCGGAACGCGCGCCAGCGCCACCAGCGCAAAGCACAGCACGGCCACGGTGGCGCACATCGGCACGCCCAGCGGATGGCGGCGCAAGGCCGGCACCAGTTTCAGGCCGGTGGCCGTGATCAGGCCGGCGGCCACGGCGCCCATGCCGCGCAGCGCGCCGGCCACCTGCGGGTGGTGCGAGTAGTTGGCGTAGACCAGCGCGAGCGCCAGCACGATCAGCATCGGCGCGGCCAGCACGCCGGCGAGCGCCGCCACCGCACCGCGCAGCCCGAAGTGCCGATCGCCAATCATGATCGCGAGGTTGATCACGTTCGGGCCGGGCATGGTCTGTGCCACCGCCCAGTCCTCGACGAACTCCTCGGGCGTGAGCCAGCGCTTCTTCTCGACGATCTCGCGCTGCACCACTGCCAGCACGCCGCCGAAGCCCTGCAGCGCCAGCCAGGTGAAGGACCAGAACAGGTCGGCGGGCGAGTGCGGACGCGGGCGATCGGTCACGGGCAGGTCACGCAGATGGCTTCAGTACACCGGCTGATGCCTGCGAATGGTGTCGATCACCTTGGGGGCGAGCGCAAAGCCCTTGCCGTGCGCAGCCGCCAGTTCGGCGCAGCGCCTGGCGAAGGCATCGATGCCCTGGCTGTAGATGAACTGCATCGCGCCGCCGGTCCAGGCCGGAAAGCCGATACCGAAGATCGAGCCGATGTTGGCGTCGTGCACCGTGGTCAGCACGTTCTCGTGCAGGCAGCGCGCGGTTTCCACCGCCTGGCGGTACAGCAGCCGGTCCTTCAGCGTCTGGATGTCCCAGGCGGCGCCGGGCTTCTCGAAGCGTGCCTTGAGTTCGGGCCACAGGTGCTTCTTCGCACCGGCCGGGTAGTCGTAGAAGCCGCCGCCAGCCGCGCGGCCGTTGCGCTTGAGCTCCTTGACCATCTTCTCCACCAGCAGCTCGCCAGGCGTGGCCTCATGGGTCTTGCCTTCGGCGGCCAGGTCCGCGCGGGTCTGGTCGAGCACGTGGACCGAGAGCGACAGGGCGGTTTCGTCCAGCACCGCCAGCGGCCCGACCGGCATGCCGGCCTGGATGCCGGCGTTCTCGATCGCTGCGGCCGGGATGCCTTCGCCCAGCATCGCTGCGCCTTCCATCACAAAGGTGCCGAAGGTGCGGCTGGTGTAGAAGCCGCGTGAATCGTTCACCACGATCGGCACCTTGCCCAGCGCCTGCACATAGTCGAAGGCGCGCGCCACGGTCTCGTCGTCGGTTTGCTTGCCGCGGATGATCTCCACCAGCTTCATCTTGTCCACCGGGCTGAAAAAGTGGATGCCGATGAACTTTTGCGGCCGCGCACTGGCGGTGGCCAGCCCGGTGATGGGCAGGGTAGAGGTGTTGCTGGCGAAGAAGCCGCCTTCGGCCAGCATGGCCTCGGCCTCCTTGGTGACTTGTGCCTTGAGCTCGCGGTTCTCGAACACCGCCTCGATGATCAGGTCGCAGCCCTTGAGGTCGGCCACATTCGCGGTGGCGTGGATGCGGTCGAGCAGCGCCTTCTGGTCGTGCGGGCTCATGCGGCCCTTGTCCACGCGCGGCTGCGTCAGCTTGACGCTGTAGGCCTTGCCGGCGTCGGCCTTGTCCTGCGATACGTCCTTCAGCACGGTGGCGATGCCGCGGCTGGCCTGCGCGTAGGCGATACCCGCGCCCATCATGCCGGCGCCCAGCAGGCCGACCTTCTGCGGCTTGTACTTGGGCACCTCCTTCGGACGCGACTGGCCGGACTTGATCGCGTTCATGTTGAAGAAGAAGGTGTTGACCATGTTGCGCGCCACCGGGTGCGCAGCGACCATGGCCAGATAGCGGCTTTCGATGCGCATCGCCGTGTCGAAGTCCACCTGCGCGCCCTCGACCATCGAATTCAGCGCCGCCTCGGGTGCCGGGTACAGGCCGCGCGTCTTCTGCTTGAGCACGGCGGGCGCCACGCTCAGCATGCCGGCCACCTTGGGGTTGCTGGGCGTGCCCCCGGGCATCTTGTAGTCCTTGGCGTCCCAGGGCTGCTGCGGCGCGGGGTTGGCCGCGATCCATGCCAATGCGGCGCTGCGCATCGCGGCAGCGGCATCGGCGTCGTTGGGTACCAGCTGGTGAATCACGCCGAGTTCGAAACCCTCGCGCGGGTTGAACAGCTTGCTCTCCAGGATGTAGGGCTGTGCGCCCATCAGGCCCAGCAGGCGCGTCATCTTGGTGATGCCGCCGGCACCGGGAATCAGGCCCAGCGTGATCTCGGGCAGGCCGAACTGCGTCTTGGGGTTGTCCACCGCTATGCGGCAGTGCGCAGACAGCGCCAGCTCAAAGCCGCCGCCAAGCGCCGCGCCGCCCAGGCAGGCCACCACCGGCTTGCCCAGGGTTTCGATGGTGCGGAAGTTCTTCTTGATCTGCTCGATCTCGCGGTAGAACGCAGCGGCCTCTTCAGGCTTGCTGCGCATCAGCCCCTTGAGGTCGGCGCCGGCAAAGAAGGTGGTCTTGGCCGAGCACAGGATCACGCCGCGCAGCGTGTCCTTGTCCTTCAGCAGCTGGGCTGCCAGTTCGTTCATGTCGGCCTGCCACTGCAGGCTCATCGTGTTGACCGGGGAGCCGGGCTCGTCGAAGGTGACGGTGGCGACGCCGTCGGCCCGTTCGTAGCGGATGTTTTTCATCGGTGGATGAGATCGGTGGATCAGATGCGCTCGACGATGGTGGCGATGCCCATGCCGCCGCCCACGCACAGCGTGGCCAGACCATAGCGCAGCTGGCGGCGGTGCAGCTCGTCGATCAGGGTGTTGAGGATCATCGCGCCGGTCGCGCCCAGCGGGTGGCCCATGGCAATGGCGCCGCCATTCACGTTCACCTTCTCGTGCGGCACGCCCATTTCCTTCATGAAGCGCATCGGCACCACGGCAAAGGCCTCATTCACTTCGAACAGGTCGATCTGGTCGATGGTGAGGCCCGCCTTGGCCAGCGCCTTGCGCGCTGCAGGCATCGGGCCGGTCAGCATGATGGTGGGGTCAGCGCCCGACAGGGCAGCCGCCACGATGCGCGCACGCGGCTTCAGGCCGTGGTCCTTGCCCGCTTGCTCGCTGCCGATCAGCACGGTGGCCGCGCCGTCCACGATGCCCGACGAGTTGCCGGCATGGTGCACATGGTGGATGCGCTCGACCTGCGGATAGCGGCTGATGGCCACCGCATCGAAGCCCATCGCGCCCAATTGCTCAAACGCCGGCTTGAGCGAGGCCAGGCCCTCCATCGTGGTGTGAGGCTTGATGAATTCGTCATGGTCCAGGATGGTCTGGTCCAGGAAGTCCTTCACCGGCACCACCGAGCCGGCAAAGTGGCCGCCCTCGCGTGCCTTGGCCGCGCGCTTTTGCGACTCGAGCGCGTAGGCGTCGACATCCTCACGCGAGAAGCCTTCCAGCGTGGCGATCAGGTCGGCACCAATGCCTTGCGGCACAAAGGCGGTTTGTAGGTTGGTTTCCGGGTCTTGCGCCCAGGCGCCGCCGTCCGAGCCGATCGGCACGCGGCTCATGCTCTCCACGCCACCGGCCACGACCAGGTCTTCCCAGCCGCTGCGCACCTTTTGTGCGGCCATGTTCACCGCTTCCAGGCCCGAGGCGCAGAAGCGGTTGAGCTGCACGCCCGAGCAGCGCCAGTCCCAGCCGGCCTTCAGCGCCGCAATCTTGGCGATCACCGAACCCTGCTCGCCGATCGGCGCCACCACGCCCATCACCACGTCGTCGACCTTTGCCGTGTCAAAGTCGTTGCGGCGCTGCAGTTCCGACAGCAGGCCCGACAGCAGGTTGATCGGCTTGACCTCGTGCAGGCTGCCGTCCTTCTTGCCCTTGCCGCGCGGGGTGCGAATGGCGTCGTAGACGAATGCTTCAGACATGGTGGTTCCTCCTGGGTGGACGAGCGGGAAGCGGGTGGGGCAGCGCGCCGGCATGCCGTGGGCGCGGGCGTGTTGCCTGGCCCGGCGGGGGCCACGGGTGCCGCAAGACACCCTGCGCGACAGCGCCGCACCGCGAAATCAGTATATGCTTTTCACCAAGCACTCGCTCAGTAAAAATGGAGACAGCATGATCCCGCGGACCCTGTTCAACGCCGACCACGAGGCCTTTCGCGACAGCTTTCGTCGCTTCATGGACAAGGAGATCGCGCCCTTCCACGCCGAGTGGGAAGACCAGGGCTATGTGGACCGCGAGGTGTGGCGCAAGGCGGGGGCCAACGGCTTCCTGTGCATGACCATGCCCGAGGCGTGGGGCGGCTCGGGCGCCGACAAGCTGTACAGCGTGGTGCAGATGGAGGAGCTGAGCGGCGCGGGCTACACCGGCATCGGCTATGGCCTGCACAACGAAATCGTGGCGCCCTACATCCTGCACTACGGCACCGACGAGCAAAAGCGCAAGTACCTGCCGAAGTTCGCCAGCGGCGAGATGGTGGGCGCCATCGCGATGAGCGAGCCCGCCGCCGGCAGCGACCTGCAAGGCATCAAGAGCACCGCGATCAAGCAGTCCGACGGCAGTTATCTGCTGAGCGGCAGCAAGACCTTCATCACCAACGGCTGGCATGCCGACCTGGTGATCGTGGTGGCCAAGACCGACCCCGGCGCCGGCGCCAAGGGCACCAGCCTGCTGCTGGTGGAGCGCGGCATGAAGGGCTTTGAGAAGGGCAAGCGCCTGAAGAAGGTGGGCATGAAGGCGCAGGACACGTCGGAACTCTTTTTCGACAACGTGCGCGTGCCGGCCGAGAACCTGCTGGGCGGCGCGGCCTACGAGAACAAGGGTTTTATTAGCCTGATGGAGCAGCTGCCCTGGGAGCGCCTTCAGATTGCCATCGGCGCCATCGCCGCCGCGCAGGCCGCCATCGACTGGACGGTGGCCTACGTGAAGGAGCGCAAGGTGTTCGGCCAGCCGGTCGCGGCCTACCAGAACACCCGCTACACGCTGGCCGAGCTGCAGACCGAGGTGCAGGTGGCGCGCGTGTTCGTCGACAAGTGCACCGAGATGATGATGGCCGGCACCCTGGACACCGCCACTGCCAGCATGGCCAAGTACTGGTGCAGTGACCTGCAGTGCAAGGTGATGGACGAGTGCGTGCAGCTGCACGGCGGCTATGGCTACATGTGGGAATACCCGATCGCGCGTGCCTATGCCGACGCGCGTGTGCAGCGCATCTACGGCGGCACCAACGAGATCATGAAAGAGGTGATCACCCGCTCGATGGGCCTCGGCGGGCGCTGAGCGGTGAATGCCCGCGCCGCCCTGCAGGCCGCCTTTGCGCTGGCGCTGGGCTCGGCGGTGTCGCTCGGGCTGGCGCGCTTTTCGTATGCGCTGCTGCTGCCGCCCATGCGCGCTGACCTGCAGTGGTCGTACGCACTCAGCGGGCTGATGAATGCCGCCAACGCGGCGGGCTATCTGGCGGGCGCGATGGCGCTGCCCGCGCTGACGGCGCGGCTGGGCGCACGGCGCCTGCTCGTGCTTGGCAGCGCGCTGGCGGCGCTGTTCCTGGCCTTGCACGGCGTGGTGCGCAGCGACGCGGCCTTGCTGGCGATGCGCTTTGCATCGGGCGTGGCCAGCGGCTTCGTGTTTGCGACCGGAGGGCTGCTGGCCGCACGGCTGGCGACCGCGGCTGCACCGCATGGCGTGTCGGCCGGGCTGCTGCTGGGCGTTTACTACGGCGGCACCGGCTGGGGCATCGTGGTCTGTTCGCTGGCGGTGCCGGCCTTCACCGAAGGCTGGATCGCTTCAGGTGCAGCGGGCTCAGCGTGGGCCGGCTGGCCTGCGGCGTGGTTGGCGCTGGGTGTGCTTGCGGCCGCGGCCACCGCCGCCATGGCGTGGGCGGTGCCCGCCGGCGACCCGGAGCCGGCACGCGCCGCCACCGCCTGGCGGCGGGAGGTGCGGCCTTTGGCGCGCGGCATCGCAGGCTACTTCCTCTTCGGTGTGGGCTACATCGCCTACATGACCTTCATCGTGACGCTGCTGCGCGAGCAAGGGCAGGGCACCGGCGTCATCGTCGCCTTCTATGCGCTGCTGGGCGTGGGCGTGATCGTCTCGCCGTGGCTATGGGCCGCGCTGTTGCAGCGCGAGCGTGGCGGGGGTGCGCTGGCGCGCCTGAATGCGCTGCTGGGCCTGGCGGTCATCCTGCCGGTGCTGTGGTCACATGCGGCGGTGGCCTTTGTGTCCGGCGCGATCTTCGGTGGCGTGTTCCTGTCGGTGGTGGCCTCGACCACCGCGATGGTGCGACACAACCTGCCGCCCGAGCGCTGGACGGCGGGTATCGCGGCCTTCACCGTCATCTTTGCCTTCGGCCAGATCATCGGCCCGGCGGTGGTGGGCTGGGTGTCGGACCAGCTCGGTGGCCTGCGGCCCGGGCTGGCCTTGTCGGCTGCAGTGCTACTGCTGGGGGCGGTGTTGGCGTGGCTGCAAAAGCCGCTGAAGGCCGGCGGCTGATCAGGGCTTTCTTCGCGCGTCCATCTCGGCGATCAGCCGGCGTGCTTCGTCGCCTTCGGGGATCGGCTGTCCGCTGTCGCGCCACTGCACCGCGGCCTTGAAGCCGGCTTCTTGTGCGTAACGGCGAAACCACAGCCCTTCGGGGTTGTGGCGGGTGATGCCGTCCATCAGTGTGGCGAGCTGCTGCGTCTGCTCCAGCCCCATGTGCAGCATCACCTGGTTGACCACCAGCTTGTGCATCGCCAGGTGGCTGCTCGGCACACCCGCCACGCGCTCGGCCAGCCTCTGTGTGGCGGCGTCCAGCTCGGCTGCGGGCACCGCCATCGTGGCCAGGCCCCATTCGGCGGCGGTGCGGCCTTCGATGGTGTCACCGGTGAACATCAATTGCTTGGCGCGCATCGGTCCCACGCGATACGTCCACATCGCAGGCGTCGGGCAGCCCCACACACGCGTGGGCATGTAGCCGATGCGCGCATCCTCGGCCATTACCAGCAGGTCGCAGCACAGCGCGATGTCGCTGCCACCGGCCACCGCTGCGCCATGCACCTTGGCAATGGTGGGCTTGGCGCTCTTCCACAACGTCATGAAGTCTTCGGTGTTGCGCTTCATGTACGCGTAGTCGTCCATCGGGTCCCAGGGGTGGCGCTCCTGCTGGCAGGGGTGGTCGATCTGCCCCTGGCCGAACTGCTGCAGGTCGTAGCCGCCGCAAAAGCCCTTGCCGGCGCCTTCCACCACGATCACATGCACCTGCGCGTCGGCGTTGGCCCATTCGATCGCGGCGCGGATCTCGCGCGGCATGTCCTCGTTGATCGCGTTGTAGTGCGCGGGCCGGTTGAGCAGCAGCCGCGCGATGCGCGGGTTGCGGGGGTCGTGCGCGATGCGCAGGGTGCTGAAGTCGGGCATGGCCAAATGCTACGGCATGCGCTTGCAGCACATGACGGCGGCACACCTGCGGCACACCTGCGGCACACTATCGGCTCCATGCACCAGCCCAGCACCGCCCCCCGACCGTCGCTGTACTACCCCTACCGCGTGCACGACGCCTGGTTGCCGTCGGCGCACCCGACCGATGGGCGCAAGAAGGTCGTGATCATCGGCTCCGGCCCGGCGGCGATGGTGACCGCGTTGGAGCTGGCGCGCCATGGCGTGCCCAGCGTCGTGTGCACCGCCGAACTGCAGTTTTCGCAAGGCAGCCGCGCGATCTGCTTCACCCGGCGCAGCCTGGAGATCCTGCAGCAGGTGGGCGTGGCGGGGCGCATGAGCGAGAGCGGCCTGCCGTGGCGCTTTGGCAATTCGTTTTACCGCGGCCAGAGGGTCTTTCGCATGGAGGCGCCGCACGAGGAGGACGACCGCTTCTTCCCCATCCTCAACATCCAGCAGCAGTACATGGAGGAATACCTGCATGACGCCTGCGCCGCCAGCCCGCTGATCGACTTTCGTTGGGGCAACAAGGTGGCGCATGTGGCGCAGCACGAAGGCTTTGTGCGTGCCACGGTGGACACGCCCGAAGGCGAGTACGCACTGGAGTCCGACTGGCTGGTGGCGGCCGATGGCGGGCGATCCGGCATCCGCTCGCAGCTGGGGCTGCAGATGGAGGGCGCGAGCTACGAGGGCTTCTTCGTGATCGCCGACATCCGCATCGACCTGCCGTTGCCGACCGAGCGGCTGGCCTACTTCGACCCGCCCTGGAACCCGCGCAACACCATCCTGATGCACCGCGAGCCGCACGGCATCTGGCGGGTGGACTACCAGCTGCCCGAGGGCGAGACACCCGAAGAGGCACTGCGCCCCGAGTCGATGAAGGCGCGCATCGATGCGCAGCTCGAGATGATCGGCTTTGGCGGCACCCCGTGGGAGATGGACTGGAGCTCGGTGTATTCGGCCCGCACGCTGACGCTGCCGGACTATGTGCTTGGCCGCGTGGTCTTCACCGGGGATGCGGCGCACCTGCTGCCGATCTTCGGCGTGCGCGGCGCCAACACCGCCTTCCAGGACGCGCAGTCGCTCGGCTGGCACCTGGCTTACACCGTCAAGGGCCTGGCCAGCGAGGCGCTGATGCGCAACCACAGCACCGAGCGGGTGGGCGCGGCGCGCGAGATCATCGACGAGGCGGGCAAGAGCACCCGCTTCATGGCGCCGCCCTCGCGCGGCTTTCGGCTGCTGCGCGACGCAGTGCTGTCGCTCTCGCTCACGCAAGACTTCGTGCGCCCGCTGTACCACTGGCGTACCTCGCGGCCGCACGAGTACAGCCACTCGATGCTCAACAGCCCGAACGACGACAACGCCCGTTTTGCCGATGGCCCTGCGCACGGCGCGCCGCCGCGCAATGTGAAGCTGGGCGCCAACGACCACCTGCTGGACCACCTGGGTGGCGGCTTCGACTTGCTGTACTTCACGGCACAGGGCGCGATCCCCAAGGCGGTCGTCGCGGTGGCCGACGCCTGGCGCGCCCGCGGCGTGGGTCTGCGCATCACCGCTGTCGTGCCCGCGGGCACCGCTGAGCCGGTGCATGGGGCCGACCAGACGCTGGGCGATGCCCTGGGCCGCGTGCGCCTGCGCTGGGGCGTGGCGGCAGATGTGGAGGCAGGCGAAGGCGCCGCCTATCTGCTGCGGCCCGACCAGCACGTCTGTGCCCGCTGGCTGGCGCTGGATGCCGACCGGCTGAATGTTGCGTTGGCGCAGGCGCTGCCGGGGCCGGCAATTCCGACGGCCACCCCCGCGCTTGGCTTGGTCTGTGTCCCGGTGTCTGGCCCGGTGTCCGGCCGCGTTGTTGCCTGAGGAGCACCTGCATGCAAGCTGACCTGCCATCCACAGCCAGCAGCGCACCGCGCGCGCTGGACATCGGCGGCCTGGAGGCCGTCTACGACACGCTGGCCAGCGCCATCGACCACGCCGGCGCCGACAAGGCCGAGCTGTTCCTCGTCAAGCTGGCGCTGCTGCAGGCGCAGGCGCTGGGCGACGCCAAGGCCTTTGCGCAGCAGGTCGAAACGGCGCTGCGCGACCTGTAAGCCGGGCGGCCTTGGCCGCAGCGCGGGTACGGGGTGACCCGTACACTTCGGGGCTTCCGCACGCCGACCATGAACGCCCCCATCGACGTCTCGCACTTCGAGCGCGCCGCCAAGCCCATCACCAGCTACCGAAAGTACTGGGCTGCGCGCTTCGGCAGCGCGCCTTTCCTGCCGATGAGCCGGGAGGAGATGGACCGCCTGGGCTGGGACAGCTGCGACATCATCCTGGTCACCGGCGACGCCTATGTGGACCACCCGAGCTTTGGCATGGCGGTGGTGGGCCGCGTGCTGGAGGCGCAGGGCTTTCGCGTGGGCATCATCGCCCAGCCCGACTGGCAGAGTGCCGAACCCTTCAAGGTGCTGGGCAAGCCCAACCTGTTCTGGGGCGTGACCGCGGGCAACATGGATTCGATGATCAACCGGTACACCGCCGACCGGAAGATCCGCAGCGATGACGCCTACACGCCCGGCGATGTGGGCGGCAAGCGGCCCGACCGCGCGGCCATCGTCTATAGCCAGCGCTGCCGCGAGGCGTACAAGGATGTGCCCATCGTGCTGGGCGGCATCGAAGGCAGCCTGCGCCGCATTGCGCACTACGACTACTGGAGCGACAAGGTGCGCCGCTCCATCGTGGTGGACAGCAAGTGCGACCTGCTGCTGTACGGCAATGCCGAGCGTGCGCTGGTGGAGGTAGCGCACCGCATCGCCGCGCGCGAGCCGGTGGAGCGCATCACCGGTGTGCGCGGCACTGCGTTCATCCGGCGCGCTGACGATGCCAACCTGCATGGCTGGTTCGAGATCGACTCCACCGAGGTTGACCAGCCCGGCAAGGTCGATGCGCTGCTGAACCCCTACCTGGGCATGGAAGAGCAGGCGCAGGCCAATGGCGAATCCTGCTCGGTGAATGCTTCTCTGGCCGCAGACGCCGAGAAAGCCAACGCACAGGCCGAAGCAAGCGCCAGCGCACGGCTGGCCGCCGGCGAGCAACCCATCCGCATCGTGCGCCAGGCCGTCACCGGCCGGGGTGGTCGCCAGCCGTCCACCCCGCGCGAGCGCACCGTGATCCGCCTGCCGAGCTACGAGCAGGTGAAAAGTGATGCGGTGCTGTACGCCCACGCCAACCGGGTGCTGCACCTGGAGACCAACCCGGGCAATGCGCGGGCGCTGGTGCAGCGTCATGGCGAAGGCATGACCGCCCGCGACGTGTGGATCAACCCGCCGCCGATTCCGCTGACCACGGCCGAGATGGACCATGTGTTCGACCTGCCGTACGCGCGCAGTCCGCACCCGGCCTACGCCGACGAGCACGGGCGCCATGACGGCGCGACCAAGATCCCGGCGTGGGAGATGATCCGGTTTTCCGTGAACATCATGCGCGGCTGCTTCGGTGGCTGCACCTTCTGCTCGATCACCGAGCACGAGGGCCGCATCATCCAGAGCCGCAGCGAGGGCTCGATCCTGCGCGAGATCGAGGACATCCGCGACAAGGTGCAGGGCTTCACCGGCGTGGTGTCCGACCTCGGCGGGCCGACGGCCAACATGTACCGCATCGGCTGCAAGAGCCCGGAGATCGAGGCCGCTTGCCGCAAGCCGAGCTGCGTGTACCCGGGCATCTGCCCCAACCTCAACACCAGCCACGACCCGCTGATCAAGCTGTACCGCAAGGCGCGCAGCATCAAGGGCATCAAGAAGATCCTGATCGGCTCGGGGCTGCGCTACGACCTCGCGGTGCAAAGTCCTGAATATGTGAAGGAACTGGTGCAGCACCATGTGGGCGGCTACCTGAAGATCGCGCCCGAGCACACCGAAAACGGGCCGCTGTCGAAGATGATGAAGCCCGGCATCGGCAGCTACGACCGCTTCAAGCAGATGTTCGAGAAGTACAGTGCCGAAGCGGGCAAGAAGCAGTTCCTGATCCCGTACTTCATCGCGGCGCATCCGGGCACCGGCGACGAAGACATGATGAACCTCGCGCTGTGGCTCAAGAAGAACGGCTTTCGCGCCGACCAGGTGCAGACCTTCTACCCGAGCCCGATGGCCACCGCCACGGCGATGTACCACACCAATCTCAACACGCTCAAGGGCATCCACCGCGATGTGGCGCAGGACGGCCAGCCCGGTCGAAGCGAGCGGGTGGACATCGTGCGCGGTGAAAAGCGCCGCCGGCTGCACAAGGCCTTCTTGCGCTACCACGACCCGAACAACTGGCCGCTGCTGCGCGAGGCGCTGAAAGCCATGGGCCGCGCCGACCTGATTGGCAATGGAAAGCACCACCTGATTCCGACCTGGCAGCCGCTGACCGACGGCAGCTACCAGAGCGCGCGGCGCAAGAACAGCACGCCTGGCGCCGGTTCCAAACCGGCCAAGCCCGCGCAGGGGCGCATCCTCACGCAACACACCGGAATGCCCCCACGCGTCACGGGCGCGACGCGCAAGCCACCGAAGTCGCGCTAGTTTCGCTTCACTTGGCCGCGCCCTTGGCTGTGGCCCACCACACGAGGAGTTTTGCATGACCCGATCGACGCTTCGCACGCGGCGCACCGCTGCCTGGATGCTGGCTGCCAGCTGCGTGCTGGCCTGTGCGCCGGCCGCGCTGGCACAGGGGCAGGGCTTTCCCAACCGGCCGGTGAAGATCATCGTGCCGCAGACGCCGGGCGGTGCCTCCGACGCGCTGGCGCGCATCGTCGGGCAGAAGCTGTCGGAGCGCTGGGGCCAGCCGGTGGTGATCGAGAACCGCGCAGGCGCGGGCGGCAACATCGGCATGGACGCGGTGGCCAAGGCGCCGGGCGATGGCTACACGCTGCTGATGTCGTATGTGGGCTCGCATGCGATCAACCCCAGCATCTACAAGCAGCTGCCCTTTGACCCCGAGCGCGATTTCGTGGCGGTCGGCACGCTGGCCAACGTGCCGTTCGTGGCGGCGGTCAACGCCAAGGTGCCGGTGGGTGATGCCAAGGCCCTGGCCGCGCTGGCCGGGCAGCGCCCGGTGGCCTTCGGCTCGGCCGGCAACGGTTCAGTGAACCACCTGCTGGGCGAGATGTTCAACATGGCAGCCAACGTGAAGATGCAGCATGTGCCCTACAAGGGCGCGGCACCGGCGCTGACCGACCTGATCTCCGGGCAGATCCAGGTGGTGTTCACCAGCCTGCCGTCGGTGGCGCAGCACATCCGCAGCGGCAATGTGAAGGGGCTGGCGGTCACCGGCAGCAAGCGTGCCGCGGCCTTCAAGGACATCCCCACGCTGGCCGAGGCGGGCTACCCCGGCCTGGTCATCAACCCGTGGTTCGGCCTGTTCGCATCCAAGGGCACGCCGGCGGCGGTGGCGCGGCAGATCAATGCCGACCTGAAGAAGGTGCTGGAAGACAAGGAAGTGCAGGACAAGTTCGCCGGCCTCGGCGCCGAGCCGTTCGAGACCACGCCCGACGAGCTGGCTGCGATGCTCAAGGCCGACATCCAGAAGTGGGCGGTGGTGGTGAAGGCCTCGGGCGCCACTGCAGACTGAACGGAAAGCGGAAGGGCCGGGCGATGCAGGTTCGCAAGGTGGCAGGCGCGCTGGGCGCCGAGATCTCGGGTGTCGATCTGTCCAGGGGCGTGAGTGCCGCGCTGGCGCAGGACCTGCGCGGCGCGTTCCTGCAGCACCAGGTGATCTTCCTGCGCGATCAGGACCTCACGCCGGCGCAGTTCCTCGCATTCGCGCAGGCGATGGGCGAGCCGGTGGAGTACCCGTTCGTCAAGGGCATCGACGGCTTTGCGCACATCATCGAGGTCAAGAAGCTCGAGCACGAGCGCGTGAACTTCGGTGGCATCTGGCATTCGGACACCACCTACCTGGATGAGCCGCCGATGGGCTCGATACTGCTGGCGCGCGAGATTCCGCCCTACGGCGGCGACACGCTGTTTGCCAGCCAGTACGCCGCCTACGACGCGCTGAGCGACACGATGAAGCGGATGCTGGAGGGCCTCAAGGGCATCAGCAGCTCGGCCAAGGCCGATGTATCGAAGACGCGCGAAGACCGCATCAAGAGCGACGGCAAGGACTCGGCGCCCAAGGAATACCGCGTGGCGCATCCGGTGGTGCGCACCCACCCGGAGACCGGGCGCAAGGCGCTGTACGTGAACATCGCGCACACCTGCGGCATCGAGGGCCTGAGCGACGAGGAAAGCGCGCCGCTGCTGCAGTTCCTGTTCCAGCACCAGGTGAAGCCCGAGTTCACCTGCCGCTTTGTGTGGCAGCCGCACTCGATTGCCTTCTGGGACAACCGCTGCGCGCAGCACAACCCGGTGAACGACTATCACGGCTTTCGCCGGCGGATGCACCGCATCACGCTGCGCGGCGACCGCCCGGTGTGAGTCTGTCGTGGCGCTGAGCGCGATGGCGTGCCGGCCGAAGGGCCGGTGTGGCGCTCATGCCTTGCGGCTGATGCCTGCGCGTGTGGTGGTGACGCTGCCGTAGCGGCGCACGGCTTCGCGGGCAGTCGGCTCGTCGACGGTGGCCTGCACGCCATCGGCCACCGCAGCAGATTCGGCGCGCGGCGGCGGCCGGTACAGCGCCGTGTCGTCCTGAGGCTTGCGTGAAGGGGTGCCGGCGGTGGCCTCACTGGCCTGCACCGCATCCATGCCGTCGATGGCCGCCGACGCGGCGATGGCCGAGGCGCGCATCGGCCCCGCAACCGCGCGCACGCCCAGGGCGCTGCGTACGGCGCGGGGCGTCAGGGTAAGCCGGCTGCGGTGGGAGATGGGGGCGGCCATGAGCGGACCCTCCTGCGTGGACACAGACCATCACTCTGAACAGCAGCATCGGCCGGTCTGCCGATAACTTGAGCGTGTGTGCCGCTTATCCGGGCATCGCCGACGGCAGATGCAGTGCAAGCGCAGAGCGGTAGTGCCTGCGCCCGCCGGTCAACGGATCGGTGAACGCGATCTCGCGCGCGAGCAGCCGCAGGGGGTTGGCCCAGTCGTCAGTGCCCTCGGGCAGCAGGGTGGGGTAGATGCGGTCACCCCACAGCGGCAGGCCCAGCGCGGCCATCTGCACCCGCAACTGGTGCCGCTTGCCGGTGGCGGGCTGCAGCGCCAGGCGGACGAAGCGTTGCGTGCCGCTGGCCTGCACATCCATCACCTGGATGCCGACGCGCGCATTGACGGGGCGACCTTGCGCGGCGTCTGCCGCCACCTCCTGCATCTGCATGAAGTGCTCGGCCGGCTCGAGCCGGCTGGCGTAGTGCGCGGGCAGGGCGCTCAGCTCCACGCCGGTGGGCAGTGCCGCGATGGCCTCGTAGGTCTTGTGCACTTCCCCGCGCGCAAACAGCGTCTGGTAGCTGTGGCGGGTGTGGCGCTGCTTGGCAAGCACCACCAGGCCTGCCGTCTCGCGGTCGATGCGGTGCAGCGGCGAGAGCTCGGCGCACTGCAGCCGGTCACGCAGGCGCGACAGCAGCGTCTCGCGTACATGCTTGCCCTTGGGTGTGACCGGCAGGAAGTGCGGCTTGTCGGCCACCACCAGCCACTCGTCTTCAAAGACGATCTGCTCTTGCACCGGCAGCGACGCCTCGTGCGGCACCTCGCGCCAGTAGTGAAAGCGCGCCTCAGGCACAAACGGGTGATCGACGGCGACCGCCTGCCCCTGCGCATCGAGCACGTCGCCGCGCGCCATGCGTGCAGCCCAGTCCTCTCGCGGCACCGTAGGGAAGCGCTCCGCCAGAAAATCCAGCAGCAGCGGCCAGCGCGAGCGGTGACCGCTGGGCAGCGCCACCACGCTGGGCGCCACCCCCTGGCGCAGCGGCAGCGTGCTATCGCCCATGGATGTGGACGCGGTGCTGGACGCGTGGAGATGCTGCGTCAGCGCGGCAGCGTATGGATCGGCAGGTCGCGCTCGGCAGCCAGCGCGTCCAGCTGCTTGCGGGTACGGCTTGCAAAGAAGGCAGCGATCGCCTTGTGCGTGGCCGCACTCAGCATGCTCTTGATGTCGCTTGCCTTCACGCCGGCGGCGGCACACAGACTGGCGGCGAAGTGCGGCTCGAGCGCGGCCACCGCCACCCGGCCGTCCTTGCAGGGGTAGACGCGGTAGCCCGCATGCGCGCCACCCACCGAGCCGCTGGGCAGCGTCAGGCCCCAGCTGCGCGGCAGCGCCAGGTAGCGTGCCGCTTCGGACAGCGCCACCTCGAGGTACACGCCCTTGCCCTTGGCGTGCCGCACCAGGGCGGCCTGCAGCACCGCCTCGCTGGCCATCAGCGAGCCGCCCATGTCGGCGAACAGCGTGGCGGGCAGGTCCAGGCCGTTGACCAGGCCGCTCTCGGCAAGGTAGGTGAGGTCATGGCCCGGAATCTCGGCGCCGGCGCCCGGCGAGCCGACGATCGCCACCTGGCTCAGCTTCGGGTAGAGCTTGTGCAGCCGCTTCCAGTCCAGGCCCAGCTTGGCCATCGCCGATGGGCGGAACGAGGTCAGCAGCACGTCGGTGCGGGCGAGTTCCTTGTGGATGCGCTTCTGGCCGGCCTCGGTCTTGAGGTCGGCGCCGATGACCTTCACGCCATCGGTCAGCTGTGCATAGGCCGGCGGGTTGTAGTGGCCCATCGGGTCGCCGGCGGGCGGCTCGATCTTGCTGCACTTGGCCCCCAGCGCCACGCAGCGCATCAACGCGGCCGGGCCGGGCAGGTTGAGCGCCAGACTCAGCACCCGCACGCCCTTGAGCGGCTGAACGGAGAAGGTGAAGGGCGCGGCCAGCGCGGTGGAGGAGGTGGTGGATGCAGGGGTCGAGCTCATCGCGCGATGCTAACGCGCGAGCGCCCCGGGCCGACACGCCAGGCGACGCGCCGGCGTCACCCCGGCGTCTGGTTGGGCGTCCAGCTTGGCGTCTGGCGTGGTGTGCCACGCGTGCGCAGCACGCGCCTCACAGCGGCAGGCCGACGTAGTTTTCTGCGAGCGAAGTAGACAGCGCGCGCGAGTTCACCAGGTACTCGAGCTCGGCCTCCTGCACCTTTTGGCCAAAGCCTTCGGTGTCGGGGAAGCGGTGCATCAGCGAGGTGAGCCACCAGCTGAAGCGCTCGGCCTTCCAGATGCGCTTCAAGCAGCGCTCGGAGTAGGTGTCGATGCCGTGATCGGACTTCTGCCGGTAATGCTCGATCAGCGCGCCCGACAGGTACTTCACGTCGGTGGCCGCAAGGTTCAAGCCCTTGGCGCCGGTGGGCGGCACGATGTGGCCTGCATCACCCGCAAGGAACAGCCGGCCAAAGCGCAGCGGCTCGGCGACGAAGCTGCGCAGCGGGGCGATGCTCTTTTCGATGCTGGGGCCGGTGATGACCGCCTCGGCCAGCGCCGGGTCGAGGCGGCGGCGCAGTTCGTCCCAGAAGCGCTGGTCGCTCCAGTCCTCCACCTTGTCGCTGAGCGGGCACTGCACGTAGTAGCGGCTGCGCGTCATGCTGCGCATCGAGCACAGCGAGAAGCCGCGCTCGCTGTTGCCGTAGACGATGGCGTGCGGCGACACCGGCGGCACGTCGGCCAGCACGCCAAGCCAGCCGAAGGGGTAGACCTTTTCGTACTCGGTCACGCGGTCCTTCACGCTCGCGCGGCTCACGCCGTGAAAGCCGTCGCAGCCGGCGATGAAGTCGCAGTCCAGGCGGTGCGTCACACCGTCCTGGGTGTAGGTGATGGAGGGCGCCGTGCCGTCAAAGTCGTGCAGCGCCACATCGCCTGCCTCGTACACCGTGGTCTGGCCCGATGCGGCGCGTGCGCTCATCAGGTCGCGGGTGACTTCGGTCTGGCCGTAAGCCGTCACCACCTTTCCGCCGGTGAGGTCGGACACGGCAATCGGGTGGCGCTGGCCGGCAAACACCAGCTCGATGCTGTGGTGCACGATGCCGTTCGCATCCACGCCCTGGCCCACGCCCGCCTCGCGCAGCAGGTCCACCGTCACCTGCTCGAGGATGCCGGCGCGGATGCGCCCGAGCACGTAGTCGCCGCTCTGGCGCTCAAGAATGACGTTGTCGATGCCTGCCTTGTGCAGCAGCTGGCCAAGCAACAGGCCCGAGGGGCCTGCGCCGATGATGGCAACCTGGGTACGCGATTTCATGCGCGTGATTGTGGGCCCAATCCGCCGCTCAGACCCCGAGGTACTGCTCCAGCAGTTGCGGCTGCGAAGTGAGCTCTGCCGAGCTGCCCTCAAACACCACCTGACCCTTGACCAGGATCACGTTGCGGTCGGTGATCTGGGTGACGTGCTTCCAGTTCTTGTCGACGATGATGCTGCTGATGCCGCTTTCGCGGATCAGGCCGCAGATGCGCCAGATCTCGCGCGCGATCAGCGGCGCCAGGCCTTCGGTGGCCTCGTCCAGGATCAGCAGGTCGGGGTTGGTCATCAGCGCGCGGCCGATGGTCAGCATCTGCTGCTCGCCACCGGAGAGCTGCTGGCCGCCATGGCCCAGGCGCTCCTTCAGGCGCGGAAACGTCTCCAGCACTCGGTCATACGTCCAGTCACGCTGGCCGCGTGTGCCGGGCCGCGCCGCCATCTTGAGGTTCTCGACCACGCTCAGGTTGCCGAAGATGCCGCGGCCCTCGGGCACATAGGCCATGCCCATCTGCGCAATCTCGTAGGGCGGCTTGCCGGTCATGTCGCGCCCGCAGATCGTCACCGTGCCCTGGCGCGGCTTGACCAGCCCCATCAGGCTTTTGAGCAGCGTGCTCTTGCCCATGCCGTTGCGGCCCATCAGCCCGATGGTCTCGCCGCGGCCGACGCGAAAGTCGATGCCATGCAGGATATGGCTGGCGCCGTAGTAGGTGTGGATGCCGCGCGCGTCAACAAGAAGAGCGGGGGAACCGGATGAATTCATGTTCAGTGTTCCTCGCCGAGGTACGCTGCCTGCACGCCCGCATCGGCACGAATCTCGGCTGGCGTGCCGCTGGCGATGACCTGGCCGTTGACCATCACCGTCAGGTGGTCGGCCAGCGCGAACACCGCGTCCATGTCGTGCTCCACCAGCATCATCGCGTGGTCCTTCTTCAGCCGCAGCAGCAGCTCGACCATGCGCTCGGCCTCGGCCGTGCCCATGCCGGCCAGCGGCTCGTCGAGCAGCAGCACCTTGGGCGCGGTGGCCAGCGTCATCGCGATCTCCAGCTGGCGCTGCTCGCCATGGCTGGTGGCGCCGGCAACCGCATCGCGGCGCGAGGAGAGCCCGGCCAGCTCGATGGCCCGCTCGGCGCGCTCACGCGTGTCGCTGAAGGTGGTGGCCGCAGCGAGCCAGCGTGCAGCGCGCTGCTGGCGCGATTGCGCGGCCAGTTGCACGTTGTCCCACACGGTGAAGGGCAGGAAGATGTTGGTCTTCTGGTAGCTGCGCCCCAGGCCCCGACGCGAGATCTCTTCGGGCTTGTGGCCGGTGATGTCGGCACCATCCAGCGTGACCGTACCCGAGGTGGGCGGCAGGTCGCCCGACAGCAGGTTGGTCAGCGTGGACTTGCCCGCGCCGTTGGGGCCGATGACCGCGTGAATGCGGTCGCGCCACAAGTCCACCGAGACCTCGTTGACGGCGGCCAGGCCGCCAAAGCGCTTGGTGAGGGTGCGCGCGCTGAGGATGGCCGCGTGCTGAAGGGCTTCAGTCATCGCTGCCCTCCACCGGCCGGGCCTTGCGGGCCAGCGCCTTGTCCAGCAGGCCCATCAGGCCGCGCGGCGCGAAGATGACGACGAGCACGATGAACACGCCCATCAACAGCTGCCAGTGCTTGCTGAGGTCCTTGAACACATGCAGCGTGTACTCGAAGGCGAACGCGCCGACGATGGCGCCTGCAAAGTTGCCCATGCCGCCCAGGATCACCATCATGATCGCGTGCGCGCTCATGTGGAACCCCATCAGGTCGGGGTTGAGAAAGCCGGTCTGCGCGCCCCACAGGTAGCCGGCCACGCCCGCCAGCGCACCGGCCAGGGTGAAGGCCGCGAGCTTGTAGCCGAAGGTGTTGAAGCCGATTGCGCGCATGCGGTGCTCGTTGACGCGGATGCCCGACAGCGCGCGGCCAAACGGGCTCCACAGCAGCCGGCGCAGGAACACGTACACCAGCAGCATCAGCACCACGCACAGGTAGTAGAAGGTGAGCTTGCTGTCCAGCGACAGGGGCTCCCAGCCGCCCAGTGCAAGACTCGGCTTGGCATTGATGTACACGCCGTCCGATCCGCCCAGCGCCTTGTTGTCAAAGAACAGGTAGTAAATCATCTGGGCGAAGGCCATCGTCACCATGATGAAGTAGATGCCGTGGGTACGCACCACGAAAAAGCCGATGATGAGTGCGGCCAGCCCTGACACCAGTGCGGCCAGCGGCAGGCTCCACCAGAACGACACCGGCGCATCCGCCGGCGACACGAAGGCGAGCACGTAGCCTGCCAGGCCGAAGTAGGCCGCGTGGCCGAGCGACACGAGGCCGGTGACGCCTTGCAGCAGGTCCAGGCTCATCGCAAAGATGGCGAGGATCATCATCCGCGCGACCATGTCGACGTAAAACGGCGTGCCGACAAACGGGAACAGCAGCAGCGCGGCCAGCAGCAGCGCCAGCGTGAACTGCAGGCTGCGCGGCAGCGTCTCGAGGTGGGCCTTTGCGGTGCTCATTGCTTGAACAGCCCTTCCGGCTTCCACAGCAGCACCGCTGCCATTAGCGCGTACACCAGCATGCTGGCGATGCTGGGCACCAGCACCTTGCCGAAGGTGTCGACCAATCCGACCAGCAGGGCCGAGATCAGGGCGCCGCGCACCGAGCCGATGCCGCCGATCACCACCACCACGAAGCACATGATCAGCACCTGGCTGCCCATGTTGGGGTAGACGCTCGAGACCGGTGCGGCAATCATGCCGGCGGTGGCGGCCAGCCCCACGCCAAGCGCGAACACCACCGCGTGGATCAGCTTGATGTTGACGCCCAGCGCCTCGGCCATGTCGCGGTTGAAGGCGCCGGCGCGGATCTTCATGCCCAGCCGTGTCTTGCTGATCAGCAGGTACAGGCCGAGCGCCAGCACGATGCACACCGCCGACATCGCCAGCCGGTACGCCGGGTACGACAGCGTGTCGGTCAGCGGAATCGACCAGTCCAGCACCGCGGGCACCTTCACGCCGTGCACATCGTTGCCCCAGACGATGGCGCGCAGTTCCTCAAAGACGTAGATCAGGCCGAAGGTCAGCAGCACCTGGTCGAGGTGGTCGCGGTGATAGAAGTGCCGGAACAGCAGCCACTCCAGCGCCAGGCCGAACAGCACCGCCAGCAGCGCGCCAACGATCACCGCCAGCGTCAGGCTGCCGAGCATCGGCGACAGCGAGAAGGCCATGTAGGCGCCCAGCATGTAGAAGCTGCCGTGCGCCAGGTTCACCACGCCCATGATGCCGAAGATCAGCGTCAGGCCAGCGGCCAGCATGAACAGCAGCAGGCCGTACTGCACGCTGTTGAGGAGCTGAATCAGGAAGTTGGCAAGGGTCATGGGGGTGTTCGGGCAAGAAAAAACGGCGGGGCTGCCGCCGTCTCTTCGGGGCGTCAGGGCTTCAGCCCATGCGGCAACCCGTTCCCGGGTCGGCCAGTTGCTTGGCGGCGATGCCCACCACTTTGTTCTCGCGGTCCTTCACCTGGCGCAGGTACATGTCCTGGATCGGGTTGTGCGACTTGCTCATCGTCCACTTGCCGCGCGGGCTGTCGATGGTGGCGCCTTCCATGGCGCCGTACAGCGCCTTCTTGTTCGCAAAGTCGCCC
>JBDLRH010000154.1:0-24855 GCA_039800165.1 Pseudomonadota bacterium | reverse complement strand
CGGGTAACGGGGGTGCAATGGCGCAAGGCCTGGCCCGCCTGTTCATCGTGGAGGCGCTGGTCGATGTGATCGCTCGGCTGGAGGCGATGCAGATGGACCTGGGCCTGGACGGTGCGGCACTGCGTGCGTGGACGGCCGACGCCGGCTGGCTGCGCCTGCGTCAGCAGTGCGCCGGGCAGGACGCACAGAAAGCGCTGGGCGCGGCCGTGGCGGCGGGCGACACCGACTTCGGTGCACCGCCGCTGTCGCAGGACGTGCGCATGGCCTTCGAGAGCTTTGCGCGATTCGCCGACGAGCAGGTGGCACCGCTGGCCGAGCGCATCCACCGCGAAGACCTCACCATCCCCGAATCGCTGCTGCAACCGCTGCGCGAGATGGGCGTGTTCGGCCTGTCGGTGCCGCAGCGCTTTGGCGGCATCGGCCCCGACGACCATGACGACACGCCGCTGATGGTGGCGGTGACCGAAGCGCTGTCTGAAGGCTCGCTGGGCGCGGCGGGCAGCCTGATCACCCGCCCCGAAATCCTGAGCCGGGCGCTTTTGGCCGGTGGCACCGACGAGCAGAAGACGCACTGGCTGCCGCGCCTCGCAGCCGGCGACCCGCTGTGCGCGATCGCGATGACCGAGCCGGATCATGGGTCGGATGTCGCATCGCTGCAGCTGCGCGCCACGCGCACCGACGCCGGCTGGGTGCTCGACGGCGCCAAGACCTGGTGCACTTTTGCCGGCAAGGCCGGCGTGTTGATGGTGGTGGCGCGCACCGAGGCCGACCGCGCGCTCGGCCACAAGGGCCTGAGCCTGCTGCTGGTGGAAAAGCCGTCGACCGAAGACCATGCCTTCGAGGTGACGCAGCCCGGCGGCGGCCGCCTGAGTGGCCGCGCCATCCCGACGATCGGCTATCGCGGCATGCATTCGTACGACCTGTCGTTCCAGAACTTTCTGGTGCCGCATTCGCATCTGGTGGGCGGCGATGCCGGGCGCGGCAAGGGCTTCTACCTGACGATGCAGGGGATGATGGGCGGGCGCATGCAGACGGCGGCGCGTGCCTGCGGCGTGATGCGCGCGGCGCTGCGGGCGGCCTGCCGCTATGCGCGCGACCGCAAGGTGTTTGGCGAGCCGCTGGCGCAGTTCGCGCTGACTCAATCCAAGCTCTCGCGCATGGCCGCGCGCTGGATGGCCTGCCGTCATGCGGCGTATGCGGTGGCGCAGCTGATGGACGCCGGCGGTGGCCGCATGGAGGCCAGCCTGGTCAAGCTGCTGGCCTGCCGCAGTGCCGAACTCGTCACGCGCGAGGCGCTGCAGCTGCACGGCGGCATGGGCTACGCGGAAGAGACGGCGGTCAGCCGCTACTTTGTGGATGCGCGGGTGCTGTCCATTTTTGAGGGTGCGGAGGAAACGCTGGCCCTCAAGGTGGTGGCGCGCAGCCTGCTGGAAGGCGCGCTGGCCGGCGCTTCAACAGCATGAGCGCGGCAACGCAAGCGCCCATCCTCGACGGCCTGCGCGTGGTCGAGGCTGCAGCCTTCGTCGCCGCACCGCTGGGCGGCATGACGCTGGCGCAGATGGGCGCAGACGTCGTCCGCATCGACACCGTCGGCGGTGGCCTGGACTTCAAGCGCTGGCCGGTCACGCCCGAGGGCACCAGCCTGTTCTGGACGGGCCTGAACAAGCACAAGCGCTCGGTGGTGCTGGACCTGTCGCGCCCCGAGGGCCGCGAGATCGCACAGGCACTCATCACCGCGCCGGGCGACGATGCCGGCATCCTGCTGACCAACTTTCCGCCGCGCGGCTGGCTCGACCATGACGCTTTGCGCCAGCGCCGCGCCGACCTGATCCAGCTCACGCTGATGGGCGACCGGCATGGCGGCTCTGCGGTGGACTACACGGTGAACTCGCGTGTGGGTGTGCCCTTCATCACCGGGCCCGATGCGGGCGGCGAGCTTGCGAACCAAGCGGTCAATCATGTGCTGCCCGCGTGGGACCTGATCACCGGCCAGATGATTGCGGTGGGCCTGCTGGCCGCCGAGCGGCACCGCCGTCGTACTGCGCAGGGCCAGCATGTGAAGCTGTCGCTGGAAGACGTGGCCCTGGCCGTGATGGGCCACCTCGGCTTCATCGCTGAGGCGCAGCTGGGCCAGGAGCGGCAGCGCCACGGCAACGAACTGTTTGGCGCCTTCGGGCGCGACTTCACCTGCGCCGATGGTGTGCGGGTAATGGTGGTGGGGCTCACGCTCAAGCAGTGGCAGGGCATCGTGAAAGCGATGGACCTGCAGGCCCAGATGGACGCGCTGGCTGCGCGCAGCGGGCTGGACCTGTCGCAGGAGGGCAACCGCTTCATATTGCGCCGCGAGATCGCCGAGCCAGTGGCGCGCTGGTTCGCCGCACGCCCCTTCGCCGAAGCGCAGCGCGCACTGGACGCCCACGGCGTGTGCTGGGGCCGCTACCAGACGCTGGGCCAGCTGGTGCGCGATGACCCGTCGTGCTCCACCGACAACCCCATGTTCCACCGGGTGCAGCAGCCCGGTGTGGGTACGGTGCTGTCACCCGCGATACCGCTGGACTTTTCTGGCGTGGCGCGCGTGCCTGCGCAGCCGGCGCCAAGGCTCGGGCAGCACACCGAAGAGGTGCTGCTGGGGGTGCTGCGGATGAGCAGTGCCGAGTTTGGGCGGCTGCACGATGCGGGTGTGGTGGTGACCGGCTGAGTTTTCACTCGCCCGCGCTTTTCGCCTGCGGCATCCGCTCGCTTTCCCCGGGTGCGCAGGTCGCTGCGCGCCTCGGCTGCGTACACGGGGTCCCCTTGCGAACGGGTGCCGCAGGCGAAAAGCGCTCGAGGGACGGGTGGAGCGAAAGGCCGCGCGCATACTGACTCAGGCGGGAGGGCGCTGGTATCCGGGCGCCGGGCCAATTTGTGCTTGTGACCCAGCAGCGCGCTCAAGCCCCGAGGCAAAGCAGCGCCGTCAGCCAAGCCACAAGAGTCATCCGCACAAGTGGCCCAGAGCACGGATACCGGCGCCCTCGCGCCGTGCGCTAAACCAACACACGCACCGCATCCCAGCGCATCGCGCGAGCCGTAGCGCGTGCGGTTCAAGCAGAGCGCATCAAATGCTCCGCCAGCGCCTGATAGGCCGGCAACGAGGTCGGATCAAGGTGCGCGTTGGCCGCCATCGGGTGTGAGGCGAAGCGTGCAATCGTCATCTCGGCCTTCGGATCGACGTAAATCGCTTGCCCGTGGATGCCGCGTGCAGTGAAGGCGCCGTGCGGGTTGTGCGTGATCCACCACATGTGGCGGTAGCTCCAGCCCGGCAGCAGCGCATAACCGGCGCGGGCAAAGTCGGCGGTGCTGGCGCCCTGTCGGATGTCGTGCACCACCGCGGCGGGCACGATCTGTCGGCCATTGAAGGCGCCGTCGCAGCGCAACGCTTCGCCAAAGCGCGCGAGGTCGCGCACGCAGGCGTTGAGGCCTCCGCCAGCAAAGGCAGTGCTCTCGCTGTCGACCTGGATGTAGGCGTCTTCTTCCGCGCCGATGGGCTGCCAGATCCACTCGGACAGCAGGTCCTGGATGTTGCGCTGGGTCACACGTCGGATCAGCCAGCCCAGCACCTCGGTGTTCACCGTCTTGTAGATGAATCCTTCGCCGTGGCGGCCCTCTGGCACAAGTGTGCGCAGGTACTCGTACAGGGTGGACGGGCCGCTGTCGCCTGCGGGGCGCACATGCAGGCCACCCGCGCGCAGGAAGCGCCAGATGTCGGCCTCGGGGTTGGCGTAATCCTCGCTGTAGCGCACCCCGATCGTCATGTCCATCACCTGGCGCACGGTGGCGCCGTCGTACGCGGTGCCAGCCAGTTCGGGGACGTAGTGCGTCACGCGCTGCGACTCGCTCAGTGCGCCGCCGTGCGCGAGCATCGCGCCAAGGGTGCCGACCAGCGACTTGGTGACCGACATGCACATGTGCGCCACATGCGGCTTCATCACGCCGAAGTAGCGCTCATGCACGATGCGCCCGCGGTGCAGCACCACGATGGCGTCGGTGAAGTTGGCCTGTAGCGACTCGGCCCAGGTCATGGGTGCCGTGGCGCCCAGCGGCGTGAAGCGCACCGCATCGATGTCGCTGCGCTCGGCGCGCGGCAGCGTGCTGGCCCCCGCATCGCCGCGCCACACCTGGGCGGACGGCACCAGCTGGCGAAAGTGCGCGAACGACCAGCGCGTTTGCGGAAAGCGCATGTGGCTCTGGTCTTCGCGGCGCACCAGTCGCTCGGCCGGCGGCGGGCTGCCGGTCATCCAGCCCAGGGTCACCGGGTCGGTGGAGGCGGCGGTCGGGGGTTGGTCGGGGGTGGTTGCAGTGGCGGTGCCAGCTGGGGCGCCGGGCACCGCCGGGGCAGCAGGGTGTGTGCTCATCGGCTTGAGTGTCGGCGCAAAGTGGACAGTTCGTCCACCCCGCAGCGCTGCACAACGCGGCGGCTTCGTCACGCAGGCGTCAGGCCCGCCTGACCCCCGGGACAACCCGCCGTTGTGGTCTGCTGCACTGGTGTGTATGCTAACCAGAAGCCCCGCATTGACGGGGCAGGAGACATGCCGCGATGCCGGTGATCGACGTTCACACCCACATGTTCACGCCGCGCTGGCTGGAACTGCTCAAGGCCGAAGGCGGCCTGTACAACATCCAGACCCGGCCCGACGGCCAGCAAGAGGTGTTTCGCGGCGACACGCCGGTGGTCATCCCGCAAAAGGGGCACTTCGACTACGAGATGCGCATCCGCGCGATGAACGAGGCGGGCATCGATGTGTCGATCGTCTCGCTCACCTGCCCCAATGTGTACTGGGGCAACGAGGATGTGAGCGTGCGCGCGGCGCGCGAATCCAACGACACCATGGCGCAGGCGCAGGCCACCTGGCCCGACCGCATCCGCTGGTTCACCTCGCTGCCGTGGGAATACCCGCAGCGCGCGGTGGAAGAACTCGAGCGCACCGTGAAGGCCGGCGCTTCGGGCGTGATGGTGCTGGCCAATGTGCAGGGCAAGAGCCTCACCGATCCGTTCTTCGCGCCGATCTGGAAGGCGATCGATGAGCGCGCGCTGCCGGTGCTGGTGCACCCGACCGACCCGCCCGGCGCCGAGGTGATGGACATGACCAAGTACGACCTGAGCTGGTCGGTCGGCTTCATGTTCGACACCACGCTGGCGATCACCCGCATGATCTTCGACGGCTTCTTTGACCTGTACCCGAAGCTCAAGATCATTGCCTCGCACGGCGGCGGCACGCTGCCCTATCTGGTGGGCCGCTTCGAGAAGGGCGACGAGGTCGAGATTGCGCAGCGCCGCCGCATGAAGCGCAAGCCCACCGACTACCTGCGCCACATCTACTACGACAGCATCACCTACCAGCCCGGCCCTCTGCAGTACCTGATCTCGGTGGTGGGTACCGACCGGGTGATGTTCGGCACCGACTGGCCGCACCAGGTGCACGACGTGCGCGGTGCCTTTGCCAACACCGCCTTGCTGCCTGCGGCGCAGTGCAAGGCGATCCGCGGCGACAACGCGCTGCGGGTCTTTGGGCTCTGAGGACGCAGCGATGGCGCCCGATCCTTCCGCAGAGTGGCAGGCGCGGCGCGAACTGGCGGCCTGCTATCGCCTGTTCGACCAACTGGGCTGGGCCGAAGCCATCTTCAACCACATCACCCTGCGCGTGCCGGGTGACGATGGCCAGGCGTGCTACCTGATCAACCCGTTCGGCCTGCACTACAGCGAGGTCACCGCGGCCAACCTGGTGAAGGTGAACCTGCGCGGCGAGATCGTGGGCGATTCGGCCCATCCCATCAACCGCGCGGGCTACGTGATCCACGGCGCCATCCATGCGGCGCGCAGCGACGCGCATTGCGTGATGCATGTGCACACCACCGCCGGCAGCGCGGTGGCCTGCAAGGCCAGCGGCCTGCGGCACGACAACTTCTACAGCGCGATGATGTGGGGCCAGGTGGGCTACCACGACTTCGAAGGCGTGACCACCTCGCTGGACGAGCAGCCGCGGCTGGTGGCCTCGCTGGGCACGCACCCGTGGCTGATCCTGCGCAACCACGGCATCCTGACGGTGGGCACCAACCTGCCCGAGGCCTTCCAGCGGCTGTGGATGCTGCAGCGGGCCTGCGAGATCCAGCTGGCCAGCGATGCGGGGCAGGGGCCCAACATCGCAATCGACGAAAGCATCCTCGAGCGCGTGCCGCAGACCCGTCAGGCGATGCAGACCGGCACGCAAACGAATGCCAGCCTGATGTTCCACGCGATGCTGCGCCGCGCCGGCATCGACATCGACCGCATGTAACCCCAAGCGGCTTGCCAGCACAGGAGTTCCGCATGAACGCGCCCTCGCACCCCGCCGAAACCCGGCCCCGAGACGCCGGCCCCTTTGCCCTGCGTCGCCTGGGCGGCAACATCGGTGCCGAGATTCGCGGGCTGGACCTGTCGCGGCCCCTCAGCGACGCGCAGTTCGAGGCGCTGCATGCCGCGTTCGTGCAGCATGAGGTGCTGGTGTTTCGCGATCAGGACATCACGCTGGAGCAGCAGATGGACTTCGGCCGGCGCTTTGGCGAGCTGTCGATCCATCCGTTCAGCCCCAACCTGGACGACAAGCGCGAGGTGATCGTGCTCGACTACTCGGCCGACAACCCGCCCGCGCTCACCGACCAGTGGCATGCCGACGAGACCTTCCGCATCGCGCCGCCGGCGCTCACCATCCTGCGCGCCAAGGTGGTGCCCGAGTACGGCGGCGACACGCTGTTTGCCAGCATGACGGCTGCCTACACCGGCCTGTCCGAGCGCATGAAGCAGTACATCCACGGGCTGCAGGCGATCCACGACTTCAAGCCCTGGCGGCATCTGTTCACCTCGTCCGAGGCGCACCAGGCCAAGCTGCGGCAGCTGGAGCGCGAGTACCCGAACCCGTCGCATCCGGTGGTGCGCATCCACCCGGTGACCGGGCGGCGGGTGATCAATGTCAATGCGCAGTTCACGCTGCGCATCGCGGGCCTGAAGGACGACGAAAGCCAGATGATCCTGAACCATCTGTACTCGCGCGCGGCCATCCCCGAGTACCAGCTGCGGGTGCGCTGGGCGCCGCACACGGTGGTGATGTGGGACAACCGATCGACGCAGCACTACGCGCCGCACGACTACTACCCGCAGCGCCGCACCATGAACCGCGTCACCGTGCAAGGCGAGCCGGTGGTGGGTGTGCAGGGCCCGTACACACCTGAAGAAGGCGTGGCGCCGCTGCCGGATGGCCACCATGTCAAGCCGGCGCCCGGCGCTCGCCGGCCGATCCGTGAATTCGAGCGCCACCTGTGATGCACAAGGAGAGTGTGATGTCTGCGACCCGTGAGATCCATCCGACGACGTCGATGCCGCGCCGGCGTGCGTTGCAGGGGGCGGCGGCTGCGTTCGTTGCCGCTGCCTGCGGCGCATCCGGCACGGCATGGGCCCAGGCTGCGGCCTACCCCAGCCGCCCGATCAAGCTGCTGGTGCCCTTCCCCGCGGGCGCGCTGACCGATTCGCTCGGCCGCTTCGTGGCCGAAGGCCTGCGGGCGTCGCTGGGCCAGCCGGTGGTGATCGAGAACAGGCCGGGTGCAGGCACGCTGCTGGGCGCCGCGCAGGTGGCCAAGGCGCCGGCAGACGGCTACAACCTGATGATCGCCACCACCAGCACGCTGGCGCTGTCGCCGGCCATGCAGGCCGCGCCGCCAGCCAGCGCTGCCGACTTTGTGGGCGTGGCGATGATCGGCAGCGTCACGCTGATGCTGGTGACGCGGCCCGACCTGAAGGCGCGCAACCTGCCCGAACTGGTGGCCGCGCTGCGCGCCGAGCCCAACCGCTACAACTATGCGACGCCGGGTAACGGCACCATCCACCATGTGCTGGTCGAGCAGATCAAGGCACAAGAGAAGGTGAGTGCCACCCATGTGCCGTATCAGGGCAGCATCCCGGCGCTGTCGGATGTGATGTCCGGGCGCATCGACTTCATGTTCATCGATGCGGTGGCCGCCATGCCGCAGATCCAGGCGAAGAAGGTCAACGTGATTGCGGTGGCCGGCCCCAAGCGCGTGGCGGCGCTGCCCGATGTGCCCACCGTGCCCGAGGCCTTCCCCGCCATCGACACGCAGGCCTGGCAGTCGGTGGTGGCGCCCAGGGGCACGCCCGCCGCGGTGGTGGACAGGCTCAACGCCGAGATCAGCCGCCACCTCGACCTGCCGGAATCGCGCGCCCAGCTGCTGCGCATGGGCGTGGAGGCCAACCCGATGCCGGTCAAGGCCTTCCAGGACCTGATCGTCAAGGACGAGCAGCGCCTGGGCAACCTGGTGCGCAGCATCGGTATCAAGGCGAACTGATCCCGAACTGATCCCGAACCGAGCAAGCACAACCGTCGCTCGATGCAGTCCCTTCACTGATTCACTCACCCAGGAGACACCCCGATGAAACGTCGTCAATTCACTGCCTTTGCGGCTGCTGCCGCCGCCTGCGTTGCTGCGCCTGCGGCACTGGCGCAAGACCGCACCACGCGCATCCTGGTGGGCTTCCCGCCCGGCGGCTCGGCCGATGTGGTGGCACGCCTGCTGGCCGACCGGCTGCGCGCATCGCTCAACCAGAACGTGATCGTGGACAACAAGCCCGGCGCCGGTGGCCGCGTGGCGCTGCAGGAGTTGCGTCGCGCCGCGCCCGACGGGCAGACGCTGTGCCTCACGCCCAGCGGTGCGCTGGTGATCCATCCGTGGCTGTTTGCCAACCTCGGCTTCGATCCGCTGAAGGACTTCAGCCCGATCTCGCGCGTGACCGTGTTCGACTTCGCGATCACCGCAGGCCCGGCCGCACCGGCGGGCGACATCAAGGCGGTGCTTGAGTGGATGAAGGCCAACCCGGCACGCGCCAACTTCGCCACCTCGGGCGCAGGCTCGGTGCCGCACTTCGCGGGCGTGCTGCTGTCGCAGGCCTCGGGTGTGCCGATGACGCATGTGGCCTACCGCGGTGGCGCACCGGCGGTGCAGGACCTGCTGGGCGGTCAGATCCCGCTGATGGTGGACACCGCCACCGAGACGCTGGAGCACCACAAGGCGGGCCGCGCGCGCATCCTGGCCGTCACCGGCGAGCAGCGGACCAAGGCGCTGCCCGAGGTGCCCACGCTCAAGGAGTCGGGCATCAATGTGGCGGCCGACGCCTTCTTTGGCCTGTACGGCCCGGCCGGCATGCCGGCCGATGCGGTGAACCGGCTGAACGCGGCGGTGGTGGCCGTCCTTCGCGACCCGGCGGTGCAGGAGCGCATTGCCAACCTGGGCCTGGTCGCCAGCTTCTCCAGCCCCGCCGACCTGGGCGCCACGCAGCTCGCGCACTACCGCCGCTGGGAGGCACCGATCAAGGCCTCGGGGTTCAAGGCCGAGTGAGCGCCGCACTGCGGGCCGGTTCCCGCGCCCATGAAAAAGCCGCCCGAGGGCGGCTTTTTCACGAGCGGAGCGAGCCGATCACTTGTAGTCGGCAACGACCTTCCACTTGCCGTCGGTGATCTGCGACAGGCGCGACTTGTCGTTGCCCAGACGCTTGGTCGAGGTGAAGGTCATGGCCGGGCTGCCGAACATGTCGGCCGGCACGGTGGTCGAATCCATCGCCTTGATGAAGCCGTTGGTGTCGAGGTTGGCACCGGCCTTGCGCGCTGCGGCGGCGAAGGTGTCGATGGCGCTGTAGCCGTAGACCGAGAACACCGTCGGGTCTTCGTTGAACTTGGTCTTGTACTTGTTGGCCCAGAAGCGGATCGGCTGCGAGGCGTCGTCCAGGTACGGGTGCGCCGCGGTGTGGGTGGCATACAGGCCGTTCATCGCCGGGCCGCCGAGCTTGTGGATCAGGTCGGTGTAGGCCGCGCTGGAGCCCATGAAGGTCGGGTTGTAGCCCAGGCGGCGCGCGGTGGCGATGGCGCCGATGGTCTCGCGGATGATGGTGCCCAGCGCGATGAAGTCGCAGCCGGCGGCCTGCATGCGCTGCACCTGCGACGAGAAGTCGGTGGCACCACGCTTGTAGCTGGTCTTCTCGGCCAGCGGCGGCATGCCGGCTTGCTTCAGGCCGTCTTCGGCGCCGCGCAGCACCTCCAGGCCGAACTCGTCGTCCTGGTACATCGCGCAGACCTTCTTGGCGTTCTTCTCCTTGGCCAGCGGCGGCAGCGAGGTGCGCATCTGGTCATAGTAGGTGGCGGCAAACGAATACTTCAGGCGATGCAGCGGGTCGTACATCTCGCGCGCGGCGGTCACCGGGAAGAAGTTCACCACGTTCTTCTCGAACTGCACCGGCATCGCGGCCAGGTTCTGCGCGGTGCCGATGTGGGCAATCATCGCGAAGATCTTGTCCTGGTTGACCAGCTTCTGTGCGGCCAGCACCGCCTTCTTCGGGTCGTAGGCCGAGTCTTCGACGATCAGGCGCAGCTTGCGGCCGTTGATGCCGCCCTGCTCGTTGATCTCGTCGACGCGCAGCATCATGCCCAGGCGCACCTGATTGCCGAAGCCGGCGATCGGGCCCGACAAGTCCTGGATCGAGCCGATCACGATCTCGTTCTTGCTGACGCCCTGGTTGGAGTTCTGCGCGGACGCGCCGGTGCAGGCGAGGGCCAGCGCAGCCATGGCGGCACTGGCAGCGGCTTTGAGTTTCATGCGAAGTCTCCTTGTGGTGGGATGGACAGGGTGGGAAAGGCGTGCCCCGACGGGCTCAACCATACATCGCCTCGATCTGCGGCGCGTATTTCTTTTCGACCAGCTTGCGCTTGAGCTTCATCGTGGGCGTGAGCTCCTCGTCTTCGGCGGTCAGCTGGGTGTCGAGCAGGAAGAACTTCTTGATCTGCTCGACGCGGGCGAACTTCTTGTTGACCTGGTCGATCACGCCCTGGATCAGCTCCTGCACCTCGGGCGCGCGCGTCAGGCTGGCGTAGTTGCTGAAGGGCACGTCGTTGTCCTGCGCGAACTTCTCGACGTTTTCCTGGTCGATCATGATGATCACGGTGAGGTAGGGCCGCTTGTCGCCGATCACCACCGCATCGGTGATGTAGGGCGAGAATTTCAGTTCGTTCTCGAGCTCGCTGGGGGTGATGTTCTTGCCGCCAGCGGTGATGATGATGTCCTTCATCCGGTCGGTGATCCGGAAGAACCCTTCCCCGTCCACCAGGCCCACGTCGCCGGTGTGCAGCCAGCCATCGGCGTCGATGGTCTCGGCCGTCTTCTCGGGCTGGTTCAGGTAGCCCATGAACACGTTGGGGCCGCGCACCCGGATCTCCCCGGTATCGGCATCGATGCGCACCTCGTTGTACTGCGCCGCCGGGCCGATCGAGCCGGGCTTGATGCGGTTCGCCGGCACGCCGGTGGCGGCCCCGCAGGTCTCGGTCATGCCCCACACCTCAAGCATCGGCACGCCCAGCGCCAGGTACCACTTCACCAGCTCGGGCGAGATCGGCGCTGCGCCGGTGACCAGGAAGCGGCTGCGGTGGATGCCGATCATCTTGCGCACGTTGTCCAGCGCCAGCACGCGCGCGATGCGGAACTTGAGCTTCAGCAGGCCGTCCACCGGCTGCCCGGCCAGCACCTTCTCGGCGATCTGCTGGCCCACGCCGATGCTCCAGGCATAGGCCGCCTGCTGCAGCGCGCCGGCTTCCTTCAGCGCAATCATCACGCCGGAGTAGAACTTCTCCCAGACGCGCGGCACCGCGGTGAAGACGGTGGGCGCGATCTCGCGCACGTTTTCGGGCACCGTCTCGGGGTTTTCGACGAAGTTGAGCCTGGCCCCTGTGTACAGCGAGAAATATTCGCCGCCCATGCGCTCGGCAATGTGGCACAGCGGCAGGAAGCACATGCACTCGTCGCGCTCGTCGCGCGCGATCAGCGTGTTGTAGCCGCGCACGGTGTACACCAGCCCGTGGTGGCTGTGCATCGCGCCCTTGGGCTTGCCGGTGGTGCCCGAGGTGTAGACCAGGATGGCCAGGTCGCTCGCCTTGACCGCTGCGGCATGCTCTTCCACGCAGCCCGGGTGGCGCGCCAGCCAGGCGCGGCCGGCCTCGCGCAGCGCGTCCAGGCTCATCACGCCCTCGTCGCGCAGCTCGCGCAGGCCTTCCATGTCGAACACGACGATCTTGCGCAGCATCGGCAGCTGGCTGCGCACTTCCAGCGCCTTGTCGAGCTGCTCGTCGTCCTCGACAAACAGCACCGTGGTGCGCGAGTCCTCGCACAGGTAGTGCACCTGCGAGGCGGCGTCGGTCGGGTAGATGCCGTTGGCCACGCCACCGCAGCTGAGCACCGCCAGGTCGGCCAGCACCCATTCGATGACGGTGTTCGACAGGATCGATGCGGTCTGCCCCGGCGCAAAGCCCAGCGACAGCAGGCCCGCAGCAATCTCGCGCACCGCGTCGGCGGTCTGCGTCCAGGTCCAGCTGCGCCAGATGCCCAGGTCCTTCTGGCGCAGCCAGACCGCGTCGCCACGCTGGCGCACGCCGTTCCAGAACAGCGCCGGGATGGTGTCGCCCTCGAGCACGACGCGCGTCTCGGGCTGGATGTGCGACAGGTCCCACAGGTTGCTCATGCGCTCATCTCCAGTTCTTCTTCTTCTTCCAGCGGCGCTCGCCGCGCACGCCTTCTTCCTTCATGCCGAGGTAGAACTCCTTGATGTCTTCCTTCTCGCGCAGGCGGGCACAGGTGTCTTCCATCACGATGCGGCCGTTCTCCAGCACGTAGCCGTAGTCGGCGGCGTTGAGTGCCATGTTGGCGTTTTGCTCGACCAGCAGGATGGTGGTGCCGCGCTCGCGGTTGATGCGCACCACGATCTCGAAGATCTCCTTGGTGAGCTTCGGGCTCAGGCCCAGCGAGGGCTCGTCGAGCAGGATCAGGTCGGGGTTGGCCATCAGCGCGCGGCTGATTGCCAGCATCTGCTGCTGTCCGCCCGACAGCAGGCCGGCGTCCTGCGCGGCGCGCTCCTGCAGGATCGGGAAGTAGCGGTACACCTGCTCCATGTCGCGCGCCACGCCATCGCGGTCCTTGCGGGTGTAGGCGCCCATCAGCAGGTTGTCGTTGACGCTGAGCAGCGGGAACACCTCGCGGCCCTCGGGTACATGGCTCAGGCCCTTTTGCACGATGAGGGCCGGGTCCAGCGCGGTGATGTTCTCGCCCTTGAACTCGATCGAGCCCTTGCGCGGGTCGATGATGCCGCTGATCGTCTTGAGGATGGTGGTCTTGCCCGCGCCATTGGAGCCGAGCACGGTGGCGATCTCGCCGCGGCGCACCTTCAGGCTCACGCCGCGGATCGCCTTGATCGGGCCGTAGGCGCTCTCGACGTTGAGCAGCTGCAGCACCGGCTGGTCGCTCACCGGGGGCGGTGCGGTGCTCATTTGGCATCCCTCCGCGCAAAGCGCTGCGGGGCGATGAGCGCTCGGGGGCGGCCCGGCGCGCTCATGCGGCCTCCCGTCGCAGCGAGCTCATGTCGTCCACCGAGCCGAGGTAGGCCTCGATCACGCCCGGGTCGGTCTGCACCTCGCGCGGCGTGCCCATGGCCAGCACCTCGCCCTGGTTCATCGCCAGCACCCGGTCAGACACCTTGGAGACCAGCGACATGTCGTGCTCGACCATCAGCACCGTGATGCCCAGCTCGTTCTTGATGTCCTGGATCCAGAAGGCCATGTCGTCGGTTTCCTCGACGTTCAGGCCCGAGGACGGCTCGTCGAGCAGCAACAGCTTCGGGCGCGTGCACAGCGCCCGGGCCAGCTCCACCACCTTGCGCACGCCGTAGGGCAGCCCGGCCACATACGAGTCGCGGTGGTGTTGCAGGTCAAGGAAGTCGATCACGCGCTCGACCTCTTCGCGCGCGGCGATCTCGGCCTGGCGCACCGAGCGGGTGTACAGCATGTGCGACAGCAGGTTGCCACCCGAGTGGGTGTGGTGGCCCACCAGCAGGTTGTGCAGCACGGTGGCGTGCTCGAACAGCTCGATGTTCTGGAAGGTGCGCGCGATACCCAGCGACGCGATCTTGTGCGGCGGCTGGTCGGTCAGGCGCAACATGCCGCCGGGGCCGGCGTAGTCGATGGTGCCGGCCGTGGGTGTGTAGATGCGGCTGATCAGGTTGAACACCGTGGTCTTGCCCGCGCCATTGGGGCCGATCAGGGTGAACACCTCGCCTTCGCGCACGTCGAAGCTGACGTTGTTGACCGCCAGCACGCCGCCGAAGCGCACGCTCAGGTTTTGTGCAGAAAGAAGGGACGTTGTCATTTCAGTCTGTCCGACTTCTGGAACGACTTCTGCCGCTTGAACATGCCCTTGCGGTAGAACGGGAACAGCTGCAGATAGGTGCGGACCTTCAGCCAGCGGCCGTACAGGCCCATCGGCTCGAACAGCACAAAGCCGATCAGCACCGCGCCGTAGATCACCGCCTTCAGGCCCGGCGCCTGCGCAATCGCCTCGGGCAGGAAGTCCTTCACCGCGCTGATGGCCTGCGGCAGGCCGATCAGGAAGATCGCGCCCAGGAACGCGCCGTGGATCGAACCCAGGCCGCCGATCACCACCATCAGCAGCAGGTCGATCGACTGGATGATGTTGAACTGGTCGGGCGAGAGAAAGCGGATTTGATGCGCATACAGCGCGCCGCCGATCCCGGCGAGCGCAGCCGAGATCGCAAAGCTCAGCGTCTTGTAGTAGGCCAGGTGGATGCCCATGCTCTGCGCCGAGATCTCCGAGTCGCGGATGGCGACGAAGGCGCGGCCGGTGGCCGAGCGCAGCAGGTTGATGCAGGCCAGCGTGCAGATGACGGTGACCACCAGGCAGACAAAGTAGAACGAGGTGCCGCTGTCGGCGACCCAGCCGAAGATGTTGACCTGCCCCACCGACTTGCCCGCGTTGCCGCCGGTCACGCTTTCCCAGCGGGCGAAGACCTCCTCGACGATGAAGCCGAAGGACAGCGTGGCGATGCCGAGGTAAATGCCCTTGACCCGCAGCGCGGGCAGGCCCACCACCACGCCCACCGCCGCCGACAGCAGGCCGGCGAGCGCCAGCGCCACGGGGAAGGGCACGCCCATGCCGGTGAACACCGCCTGGGTGTAGGCGCCCACGCCCAGAAAGGCCGCGTGGCCGATCGAGAACAGGCCGGTGAAGCCGGCCAGAAGCATCAGCCCGAGGCCGACGATGCCGTAGATCAGGATGAAGGTCAGCTGCGCCAGCAGGTACTCGGACAGCAGCACCGGCGCGGCCACCAGAAGCAGGCACAGCAGCCCGTACCAGAACACATGGCCGCCGTGCTTGGCCAGCCGGATGTCCTGGTCGTAGTCGGTCTTGAAGATGAAGCGCATGGTCAGTCGGCCGAAGACAGGGCTGCGTCGCTTCGCTCTCTCGGTTTGTCCCGCGAGGTCATCACACTTTCTTTCTCAGCTTCTCGCCGAACAGGCCGTTGGGCATGACCATCAGCATGATCAGCACCACCACATAGGCGGCGATGTCCTTGAAGCCCTCGGGCAGGTAGAAGCCCGACAGCGACTCCACCACGCCGATGATCAGGCCGCCAACGATGGCACCCGGCAGGCTGCCGAAGCCGCCGACCACCGCCGCCGGAAAGGCCTTCAGGCCGATGAAGCCCATGTTGGCGTGGATGAAGGTGATCGGCGCGAGCAGCAGGCCGGCAATGGCCGCCACCGCCGCCGCCAGGCCCCACACCAGGCCGTTGAGCGTCTTGACCGGAATGCCCATGTAGTAGGCGGCCAGCTGGTTTTGCGAGCTGGCCTGCATCGCGATGCCCAGCTTGCTGTAGCGGAACATCACGTACAGCAGCGCGCACAGCAGCGCGGTGCAGCCGATCACCACCAGCTGCTCGATGTTGATGACCACCGCGCCGATGCCCATCTCGTTGCCGCCGATCTTCCAGATCATGTCCTTGTAGGGGACCATCAGCGTGTGGGTTTCGGTGCCGATCACCGGAATCATGGTGACCAGGCCGCGCGCCATGTAGCCGATGCCGATGGTCAGCATCACGATGGAAAACGCCGGCTGGCCGAGGATGGGGCGGATCACCAGGCGTTCGAGCGCGATGCCGAACACCGCCATGGCGGCAATGGCCGACAGCACCGACAGCCAGAACGGGAAGCCCAGCACGGTCATGCACACCAGGCCCCCGAAGGCGCCCAGCATCATCAGCTCTCCCTGCGCGAAGCTCACCGTTTCGGTGGCCTTGTAGATGAGCACGAAGCCCAGCGCGATCAGCCCGTAGATGCACCCCTGTGCCACGCCACTGATCAACAGTTGCAGCAACTGCACTGCGTCTCCTTGTTGTGAACGCCCGTTCTTTTTTACGACCCCGCGTTTATACCGGCGCCAGCGAGGCCGAGCCCACAGGGTTAGTCCGCATAAGAAGCCTTCTGCGACGCAGGGGCAATGCCGGCATCATCGGCAGATGACCTTTGCCTCTGAACCCGGGCCTTCACCCGGGCTTTCACCCGAGCCTGTCCCCGCGGTGCGCACCGAGCGCGCCGGCCCGGTGTTCATCGTCACCCTGGACCGCCCCAACGTGCGCAACGCGGTGGACAGCGACACCGCGCGCGCGCTGTACGCCGCCTTTCTTGCGTTCGAGCAAGACGACGCCGCGCGGGTGGCGGTGTTCCACGGCGCGCATGGCCACTTCTGCGCCGGGTGGGACCTGCAGGCCGGTGCCCGCATGGCGCGCGAGCAGGGCGGCCCGGGCGTGCTGACCGACCTGGACTTCGATCCGTCCGAAGTGCGCTCGCTGGAGCATCCGCACGACGGCGGCCAAGGAGATGCACCCGGCCCGGCGGGGCCGCCGGGGCCGTTGGGCCCGATGGGCCCGACGCGACTGCTGCTGTCCAAGCCGGTGATTGCCGCGGTCAGCGGCGCGGCGGTGGCCGGCGGCATGGAACTGGCCCTGTGGTGCGACCTGCGGGTGATGGAAGAAGACGCCTATTTCGGCGTGTACTGCCGCCGCTTTGGCGTGCCGCTGATCGACGGCGGCACGGTGCGGCTGCCGCGCATCGTCGGCATGGGCCGGGCGCTGGACCTGATCCTCACCGGCCGCAAGGTCGAGGCCACCGAGGCGCTGGCCATGGGCCTGGCCAACCGGGTGGTGCCCCAGGGCAGCGCCCGCGACGCCGCGGTGGAGCTGGCGCTGCAGCTCGCGAAGTTTCCGCAGGCCACGATGAACGCCGACCGCATGAGCGCCTACCTGCAGTGGGACCTGCCGGTGGCGCAGGCGCTGCACCAGGAGTGGCAGCGCGGCAAGCACCGCATCGGCGACGGCCTGCAAGGCGCGCAGCACTTTGCCGACGGCGCCGGCCGCCACGGCAAGTTCTGAGTGCCGCCCGCTGCGTCTTGCGTCAGCTTTGCTTCGGGATGGGCCGCGGCCGGCCGGTCTCGTCGATTGCCACGTAGGTGATCGAGGCCTCGGTCACCTTCACATAGCCGCCGGTGCGGCCAAAGCGCTCGGCGAACACTTCCACCTTCACCGTGATCGAGGTGTTGCCGATGCGGGTGACGCCGGCAAAAAAACTCAGGATGTCGCCCACCCGCACCGGCTGCTTGAAGATGAATTCGTTGACCGCGACGGTCGCCATGCGGCCACGCACGATGCGCGCGGGCACCACCGCGCCGGCCAGGTCCACCTGCGCCATCACCCAGCCGCCGAAGATGTCGCCGTTGGCGTTGCAGTCCGCCGGCATCGGGATGACCTTGAGCACGAGCTCCTTGTCGGTGGGCAGCTCGGGGTGCTCGGGGCGCACGAAGGTGGACATGGGCACAATCCTCGGATGGCTTTGTTTCGGGGATTCTGACCCATGCGCGGCTATGGCGGCGCACATGCGGGTGCGGGTGCGGCAGCCCAGCCGGCTTCGGTGGCGGCAGTCGAGGTGGCCTCGCGCCGCTCGGACTGGCAGACGCTCAGGCGGCTGCTGCCCTACCTGTGGCAGTACAAGTGGCGGGTGGCCGCGGCGCTGGCCTTCATGGTGGCAGCCAAGGTGGCCAACGTGGGCGTGCCGCTGCTGCTCAAGGACATCGTCGATGCGCTGAGCTTCAAGCCCGGCGACACCGCCGTGGTGCTGGTGGTGCCGGTGGCGCTGCTGGTGGCCTACGGCGTGCTGCGCTTTGCCAACTCGGCCTTCACCGAGCTGCGCGAGCTGGTGTTTGCCAAGGCCACGCAGGGGGCGGCGCGCAGCATCGCGCTGCAGACCTTCGAGCACCTGCACGCCTTGAGCCTGCGCTTTCACCTGGAGCGGCAGACCGGCGGCATGACGCGCGACATCGAGCGCGGCGTGCGCGGCATCGAGTCGCTGATCTCGTTTTCGCTGTACAGCATCCTGCCCACGATCATCGAGGTGGCGCTGGTGCTCACCATCCTGGCGGTGAAGTTCGATGTCTGGTTTGCCGGCATCACCATCATCGCGCTGGCGCTGTACGTGGTGTTCACCTTCACCATCACCGAATGGCGCACCCAGTTCCGCCGCCAGGCCAATGAATTCGATTCGGCGGCGCACACCAAGGCCATCGACTCGCTGCTGAACTACGAGACGGTCAAGTACTTCAGCAACGAGGCGTTTGAGGCGAAGCGCTACGACGAAAGCCTGGAGCGCCTGCGCCGCGCGCGGCTGAAAAGCCAGACCACGCTGAGCCTGCTGAACGCCGGCCAGCAGCTCATCATCTCGGCGGGCCTGATCGCCATGCTGTGGCGCGCCACGCAGGGCGTGGTGGACGGGCGCATGACGCTGGGCGACCTGGTGATGATCAATGCCTTCATGATCCAGCTGTACATCCCGCTGAACTTTCTGGGTGTGCTGTACCGCGAGATCAAGCAGAGCCTGACCGACCTGGACAAGATGTTCGCGCTGATGGAGCGCGAGCGCGAGGTGGCCGACGCCCCGGGCGCGCGCGATCTGGGCGGCCTCGAGCAACCCGTCGTTCGCTTTGAGGGTGTTTGTTTTGCCTACGAAGCCAGCCGCCCGATCCTGCACGGCGTGAGCTTCGAGATTCCCGCAGGCAAGACGGTGGCAGTGGTGGGCCCCAGCGGCTCGGGCAAGTCCACCTTGGCGCGGCTGCTGTTCCGCTTTTATGACGTCGGCATTCCAGGACAAGGCGGCACGGCCAGCGGCCGCATCACCATCGCCGGGCAAGACATCCGCAGCGTCACCCAGGCCAGCGTGCGCCGCGCCATCGGCATCGTGCCGCAGGACACGGTGCTGTTCAACGACACGGTGGCCTACAACATTGCCTACGGCCGCCCCGGCGCCAGCCAGGCGGACATCGAGGCGGCGGCGCGTGCGGCACGCATCCACGAGTTCATTGCCTCCACGCCCAAGGGCTACGGCACGATGGTGGGCGAGCGCGGCCTCAAGCTCTCTGGCGGCGAGAAGCAGCGCGTGGCGATTGCGCGTACGCTGCTGAAGAACCCGCCGATCCTGATCTTCGACGAGGCCACCAGCGCACTGGACAGCGCGAACGAGCGCGCCATCCAGGCCGAGCTGCAAAGCGCCGCGCAGGGCAAGACTACGCTGGTGATTGCGCACCGCCTGTCCACCGTCGTCGATGCGCACGAGATCCTGGTGATGGACAGCGGCCGCATCGTCGAGCGCGGCACCCATGGGCAGCTGCTGGCCGCGGGCGGGCGCTACGCGCAGATGTGGGCCCTGCAGCAAAGCGGCGAGGGCAGCGCCGAGACGCACGATGGAAACCCGCTGGCTTGAAGACTTTGTGAGCCTGGCCGAGACGCGCAGCTTCAGCCGCGCGGCGCAGCTGCGCCACATCACCCAGCCGGCGTTCTCGCGCCGCATCCAGGCGCTGGAGGCCTGGGCCGGGGTGGACCTGGTGGACCGCAGCGCCTACCCCACACGCCTCACGCCGGCCGGCCAGACGCTGTACGCGCAGGCGCTGGACATCCTGCAGTCGCTGCAGGCGGTGCGCTCGATGCTGCGCGGCCAGGCCTCGGGCGCGCACGACGTGATCGAGTTCGCGGTGCCGCACACGCTTGCCTTTGCCTTCTTTCCGCAGTGGCTGTCGGCAGTGCGCGAAGGCTACGGCTCGATCAAGAGCCGGCTGCACGCGATGAATGTGCACGACGCGGTGCTGCGCCTGGTGGAGGGCGGCTGCGACGTGCTGATGGCCTACCACCACGGCACGCAGCCGGTGCAGCTGGACCCCGAGCGCTACGACATGGTGGTGCTGGGGCAGGAATGGCTGGCGCCCTACGCCCGTGCTGACGCCCAGGGCGCGCCGCTGTACCGCCTGCCAGGCAGTGCCGGCCATCCGGTGCCGTACCTGGCCTATGCGCCCGGCGCCTACCTCGGGCAGGTGACCGACCGACTGCTGCAGCAGGCCGACCCGCCCGCGCGGCTGGACCGCATCTACGAAACCGACATGGCCGAGGGCCTGAAGGCGATGGCGCTGGCCGGCCATGGCGTGGCCTTCCTGCCCCACAGCGCGGTGCAGCGCGAACTGGAGGCCGGCCGCCTGGCCAGCGCGCTGCCTGTGCCGGCAGAAAGGCCGGCAGAAAAGCCGGTAACGGGTGGCCCGGATGCCGCCGCCGAGGCCTGGCAGGTGCCGCTGGAGGTGCGGGCCTACCGCGCCCGGCCCGGCCCGCGCCATCCCGGCAAGCCGGCCGTAGAGGCCTTGTGGTCTTTCATCTCGTCCGGCACGAAACTTGTATGACAATGCGCGCCCTGCGCGGATCGCCAACGGGGTGCCCCATGCCCATGCAAACCCTGATGGGGAAGCACCGGCGGGGTGCTTAGACTCGCGGTTCCTCACCTTTTTGGATCACTGGAGAAGATCATGACCCTGAAGAAATCCCTGATGGCCGCCGGCCTCGTCGCGATGGGCGCCCTGCTGGCGCTGCCTGCCCATGCCGGCAAGACCATCGACGCCATCAAAGCGCGCGGCACGCTGAACTGCGGTGTCAACCCCAGCCTGCCGGGCTTCTCGGCGGCCGACAGCCAGGGCAACTGGGCCGGCCTCGACGTGGATGTGTGCAAGGCCGTGGCTGCCACCCTGCTGAACGACGCCAGCAAGATCAAGTACACCCCGCTGAACGCGTCGCAGCGCTTCGCCGTGCTGCAGGCCGGCGAGATCGACATCCTGTCGCGCAACACCACCTGGACGCTGACCCGCGACGCATCGCTGGGCCTGCACTTCACCGGCGTGACCTACTACGACGGCCAGGGCTTCATGGTGCCCAAGAAGAGCAAGGTCACCAGCGCCAAGAGCCTCAAGGGCGCCACGGTGTGCGTGCAGTCGGGCACCACCACCGAGAAGAACCTGAACGACTACTCCAAGGCCATGAAGCTCAACATGAAGCCGGTGGTCTTCGATACCCAGGAAGCGACCAACAAGGCCTACTTCGCCGGCCGCTGCCAGGCTTACACCACGGACGCGTCGGGCCTGGCCTCGGTGCGCAACAAGGAAGCCACCAACCCCGACGACCACGTCATCCTGCCGGAGCTGATCTCCAAGGAGCCGCTCGGCCCGTCCGTGCGCCGCGGTGACGACGAGTTCTTCGCCATCGTCAAGTGGGTCGTCTACGCCCTGATCGAGGCCGAGGAGTACGGCATCACCCAGGCCAACGTGGACCAGATGAAGTCCAGCCAGGACCCGGTGGTGCAGCGCATCCTGGGTGTCTCTGAGGACACCGGCAAGCTGCTCGGCCTGGACAAGGACTGGGCCTACCGCGCCATCAAGGCGGTGGGCAACTACGGCGAGATGTTCGAGCGCAACGTCGGCCCGAAGTCCTCGCTGAAGCTGCCGCGCGGTGCCAACAACCTGTGGAACAAGGGCGGCCTGATGTACGCCCCGCCGGTCCGCTGATCGGCGCACCGACCGACCCTCACACGGCCCGCTCGCGGGCCGTTTTTGCACCATGAGCGCACCTCCCCCGAAGCAACGCAACTGGTCGTGGCGCAGCCGCGAATTCCGCGGCGTCGTCTACCAGATCCTGGCCCTGGTCGTGCTGCTGGTCGCCGGCGGCTACCTGATGTCGAACACCCTCGACAACATGCGGGCGCGCGGCATCAAGAGCGGCTTCGACTTCCTGCTGCAGCCGGCCGGCTTCGGCATCGGCGAGAGCCTGTTCGAGTTCGACTCGTCGCAGAGCTACCTGATGGCCTACGCCACCGGCCTGAGCAACACGTTGCGGGTGGCGGTGGTGGGCATCGTGGCTGCGACGCTGCTTGGTACGCTGGTGGGCGTGGGCCGGCTGTCGCGCAACCTGCTGATCCGCGGCGTGTGCAGCGCCTATGTGGAGGTCACGCGCAACGTGCCGCTGCTGCTGCAGCTGTTCATGTGGTACTTCGCGATGACCGAATTGCTGCCGCCGATCGAGGAGCCACTGCTTCCGGCGCCGCACGTGTTCTTCAGCAAGAACGGCCTGCAGTACCCTCTGCCGGGCTGGGCGCCTGGCCACTGGGGCACGATCGTCGGCCTGCTGCTGGGCATGGGGGCGTGGTGGGCGTGGGCGCGCCGCGCGCGCCAGCAGTTCGAGTCGACCGGACAGGTGCGCCCTGTCGCGCTGCCGGGGCTGGCGCTGCTGCTGGCCTGTGGCGTGGTGGGCTGGCTCGCCGGCGGCATGCCGTCAGAGCTCAATATCCCCGAGAAGACCGAAATCAACGTGGTCGGGGGTGGCTCGGTCACTCCCGAGTACCTGACCATGCTGATCGGCCTGACCGTCTACACCGCGGGCTACATCGCCGAGGTGGTGCGCGCCGGCATCCAGTCGGTTCCCTACGGCCAGCACGAAGCCGCGGCGGCGCTGGGCCTGAGCCGCTGGCAGGAGCTGCGCCTGGTGCAGCTGCCGCAGGCGCTGCGCGTGATCATCCCCCCGATGACCAGCCAGTACCTGAACCTGACCAAGAACTCGTCGCTGGCGGTCGCAGTCGGCTACCCTGACCTGGTCTCCATCAGCGCGACCTCGCTGAACCAGACCGGCCGCGCGATCGAGTGCATCGCGGCGGTGATGGCCTGCTATCTCACGCTGTCGCTGCTCACCTCGCTGGCGATGAACCTGTACAACCGGCGCGTGCGCCTCAAGGACCGCTGAGGGAGCTTCATGGCACAGACCGATTCCTTCGTGCCGCTGCCTGCGCGCGAGCCGCCGCGCCGCGACGATGGCCCCATGGCCTGGGTGCGGCAGAACTTCTTTGCCGACTGGAAGAACACGCTGCTGACGCTGGCGGTGCTGGCACTGCTGGCGCTGACCGTGCCGCCGCTATTGAGCTGGGGCGTGGTGAACGCGGTGACCGGCGCCGACAACGACGCCTGCCGTGCCGCATACGGCAGTGGCGCGTGCTGGGGTGTGGTCGCCGAGAAGGGGCGGCTGATTGTCTTTGGCCGCTATCCGTTTGACGAGCAGTGGCGGCCGGTGGTGGCCTGCGCGCTGCTGGTCGCGCTGCTGGTGTGCAGCTGCCTGCGCCGCTTCTGGAAGGTGTGGCTGGCGCTGGCCTGGGTGGTGGTGCTGGCGGTGTTCTTCGCGCTGATGCGCGGCGGTGTGTTCGGGCTCACGCCGGTGGAGACCGAGCGCTGGGGGGGCGTGCCGCTGACGCTGCTGCTGTCCATCGTGAGCCTCGTCATCGCCTTTCCGCTGTCGGTGCTGGTGGCGCTGGGCCGTCAGTCCAACCTGCCGGCCATCCGCACGCTGTGCGTGATCTACGTCGAGCTGATCCGTGGCGTGCCGCTGATCTCGGTGCTGTTCATGGCCTCGTTCATCCTGCCGCTGTTCATGCCGACGGGCAGCAAGATCGACGTGCTGACGCGGGTGCTCGTGGGCATGACCCTGTTCAGTGCGGCCTACCTGGCCGAGGTGGTGCGCGGCGGCCTGCAGGCCTTGCCCAAGGGGCAGGTCGAGGCGGCGCAGTCGCTGGGCCTGTCGTACTGGCAGACGCAGCGCCTGATCGTGCTGCCGCAGGCGCTGCGCATGGTGGTGCCGGCCATCGTCAACACCTTCATCGGCGCCTTCAAGGACACCTCGCTTGTCACCATCGTGAGCCTGTACGACCTGACCGGCGCGGTGCAGCTCGCGCTGGGTGATGCCGACTGGCGCAAGTTCTTCATCGAGGGCCAGCTGTTCGCGGCGGCTATCTACTTCGTGGCGTGCTTTGCGATGTCGCGCTACAGCCTGTGGCTCGAAGGCCACCTCAACGCCGGAACCCGGAGACAGTGACGTGAACGCCGAATCTCCCATCATCCAGTTCGCCAACGTGAACAAGTGGTACGGACAGTTCCACGTCCTGCGCGACATCAACCTGTCGGTGGCGCGCGGCGAGCGCATCGTGATCTGCGGACCGTCCGGCTCCGGCAAGTCCACGCTGATTCGCTGCGTGAACCGCCTGGAGGAGCACCAGCAGGGCGACATCGTGGTTGACGGCATCACCGTGGGTGACGACTTCAAGGCCATGGACCAGATCCGCAAGCAGGTCGGCATGGTGTTCCAGCAGTTCAACCTGTTCCCGCACCTGACCGTGCTGGAAAACCTGACGCTGTCGCCGATGTGGGTGGGCAAGGTGCCCAAGAAAGACGCCGAAGAGCGCGCGATGCAGCAGCTCAACCGGGTACGCATCGCCGAGCAGGCGCATAAGTACCCGCTGCAGCTCTCGGGCGGCCAGCAGCAGCGCGTGGCGATTGCACGCGCGCTGTGCCTCACCCCCAAGATCATGCTGTTCGACGAGCCCACCTCGGCGCTCGACCCGGAGATGATCAACGAGGTGCTTGACGTGATGGTCGAACTGGCCAACCAGGGCATCACCATGATCTGCGTGACCCACGAGATGGGTTTTGCGCGCCAGGTGGCCGACCGCGTGATCTTCATGGACCAGGGCCAGATCGTCGAGCAGAACACCGCGCACG
>JBDLRH010000153.1:0-18412 GCA_039800165.1 Pseudomonadota bacterium | reverse complement strand
GCATGAGTTATCAATGGCGCAGTTTGATTGCGCTGTTGTTCAGCGGCTTGGTATTGGTGGGCTGCAAGACGGAGAACACCACGCAGACGGGAGTGGTGGGTGTTAATCGCGAGCAGCGTATGGCGATTTCAAGCGCGACTATGGCGTCTGCAGCGACCAAACAGTACTCACAGCTGATGGCAGATGCCCAAAAAAACGGCAAACTCAATGCCGATGCTGAGCAATACGCCCGCGTGAAAACGATTGCCGACAGGCTGATAACGCAGGTTCGCGTCTTCCGTGCCGATGCCCTGAACTGGAACTGGGAAGTTAACGTCATCACTTCCCCGGAGGTAAATGCCTGGTGCATGCCGGGTGGGAAAATCGCGGTCTATACCGGGCTGATCGAAAAGCTTCGCCTAACCGACGATGAGCTGGCGGCAGTGATGGGGCATGAGGTGTCCCACGCGCTGCGCGAGCACTCGCGTGAGCGTGCGTCGGAGCAAGCCGTCGCCAGTGTCGGTATCAGCGTGGTGGCCGCGGTGGTCGGCGTAGGCTCCTTGGGGCAGAAGGGTATGGAGTACGCCTATCAAGGCTTGCTTGGCCTGCCCAACTCCCGCACTCATGAAATTGAAGCCGATCGCATGGGCGTTGAGCTGGCGGCACGCGCTGGCTATGACCCGCGCGCTGCGATCAGCTTGTGGAAAAAAATGGGTGAGATTGGCGGCAAAGAGCCGCCCAAGTTCATGTCAACGCACCCGCCGCGCGGCGAACGGGTGCAAGACCTGACGGCGTACAGCGAGAAGGTGCTGCCGCTGTACCAGCCGACCAAGCGCTAGCCGGACTCGCCGTCCCCGGGGTCGCCGGCACTGCCGGCTTGGCCCTGCGGGCTTTGTTCTGCCGGGTTTCGCCCAGATTTATTCGCTGGCTGACCCCTACTCGTCGTTCGGCAACGCAGGGCGGTTGCCTCTGAGCTAGCCTGTCGCTATGGCATAATCGCGGGCTATTCTGCTTGTTTCCACGCCCACTTCTGCGCGACTTTGTGATGGCCAAAACCCTATACGACAAACTCTGGGACTCCCACGTGGTTAACACCGCGGAGGACGGCACCACCATTCTCTATATCGACCGCCACCTGGTGCATGAAGTCACCAGCCCCCAGGCCTTCGAGGGTCTGCGCGAAGCCGGTCGCAAGGTCTGGCGCACCAGCTCCATCGTCGCCACCGCCGACCACAACACCCCCACCACCGGCTGGGACCTCGGCTATGACGGCATCACCGACCCGATCAGCAAGGAGCAGGTGACCACACTGGACAAGAACATCGCCGAGTTCGGTTCGGCAGCGTACTTTCCGTTCCTCTCCAAGCGCCAGGGCATCGTGCACGTGATCGGGCCCGAGCAGGGCGCGACGCTGCCGGGCATGACGGTGGTGTGCGGCGACAGCCACACCAGCACCCATGGTGCCTTCGGCGCGCTGGCGCACGGCATCGGCACCAGCGAGGTCGAGCATGTGATGGCCACGCAGACCCTGCTGGCCAAGAAGGCCAAGAACATGCTGGTCAAGGTGGAAGGCACCCTGGCGCGCGGCGTCACCGGCAAGGATGTGGTGCTGGCCATCATCGGGCGCATCGGTACCGCGGGCGGCACCGGTTACACCATCGAATTTGCCGGCTCGGCCATCCGCGGCCTGAGCATGGAAGGCCGCATGACGGTGTGCAACATGGCCATCGAGGCTGGTGCGCGCGCCGGTCTGGTGGCGGTGGACGAGAAGACCATCGAGTACGTGCGCGGCCGCCCGCTGGCGCCCAGCGGCGCCGAGTGGGACCAGGCGGTGGCCTACTGGAAGACGCTGCATTCCGACCCGGATGCGAAGTTCGACACGGTGGTGGAGCTCAACGCCGCCGACATCGTGCCGCAGGTCACCTGGGGCACCTCGCCCGAGATGGTGCTGCCGGTCACCGCTGCGGTGCCCGACCCCGACCGCGAGAAGGACGCCGCCAGGCGCGGCGCCATCGAGCGCGCGCTGACCTACATGGGCCTGGAGCCGGGCAAGCCGATCAACGACATCCATGTCGACAAGGTGTTCATCGGCTCGTGCACCAACAGCCGCATCGAGGACATGCGTGAGGCCGCTGCGGTGGTGAAGAAGCTCGGCCAGAAGGTCGCCAAGAACGTGAAGCTGGCGATGGTGGTGCCGGGCTCGGGCATCGTGAAGGAGCAGGCCGAGCGCGAAGGCCTGCACGAGATCTTCCGCGCTGCGGGCTTTGAGTGGCGCGAGCCCGGCTGCTCGATGTGCCTGGCGATGAATGCCGACCGGCTGGAGCCGGGCGAGCGCTGCGCGAGCACCAGCAACCGCAACTTCGAAGGGCGCCAGGGCGCCGGTGGCCGCACCCACCTGGTCAGCCCCGCGATGGCCGCAGCCGCTGCCATCCACGGCCACTTCGTGGACATCCGTCAGTTCGCCTGATTCACCGAGGACACACCATGCACAAGCTCATGACCCTGTGGCTCGCCTGCGCCGCCCTGCTGCTGGCGGGCTGCAACACCATGGAAGGCCTCGGCAAGGACATCAAGAAGGGCGGCCAGGTCCTCGAAGACGCCGCGAAGAAAAAATGAACAAGTTCACCGTGCACAAGGGCCTGGTCGCGCCGATCGACCGCGAGAACGTCGACACCGACGCGATCATCCCCAAGCAGTTCCTCAAGTCGATCCGCAAGACGGGCTTTGGCCCCAACCTGTTCGACGAGTGGCGCTACCTCGACAAGGGCGAGCCGGGCGTGCCCGAGTCGCAGCGCAAGCCCAACCCCGACTTCGTGCTGAACCAGCCTCGCTACAAGGGCGCGAGCGTGCTGCTGGCGCGCAAGAACTTCGGCTGCGGCTCCAGCCGCGAGCATGCGCCGTGGGCGATCGAGCAGTACGGCTTTCGTGCGCTGATCGCACCCAGCTTTGCCGACATCTTCTTCAACAACTGCTTCAAGAACGGCCTGCTGCCGATCGTACTGCCGGAAAGCACCGTGGCCACGCTGTTCGACGAAGTGGCCGCCTTCCCGGGCTACGAGCTCACGGTGGACCTGGAGCGCCAGGTGGTGGTCAAGGCCCAGGGCGAGGAAATCCCGTTCGAGGTGCAGCCCTTCCGCAAGTACTGCCTGGTCAACGGCTTTGACGACATCGGCCTGACGCTGCGCCAGAAGGACAAGATCGCCGCCTTTGAGGCGCAGCGCCTGGCACAAAAGCCCTGGCTGTCGCGCACGCTGGTCGGCTGACCCACGAAAAGATACGCATGAAAATCGCCATCCTCCCCGGTGACGGCATCGGCACCGAAATCGTTGCCGAAGCGGTCAAGGTGCTGCACGCACTCGGCCTGAAGTTCGAATCCGAAACCGCGCTGGTCGGCGGCGCCGCCTACGACGCGCACGGCCATCCGCTGCCCGAGTCCACGCTCAAGCTCGCCAAGGAAGCCGACGCCATCCTGTTCGGTGCGGTGGGCGACTGGAAGTACGACAAGCTCGACCGGCCGCTGCGGCCCGAGCAGGCGATCCTGGGCCTGCGCAAGGCCCTCGGCCTGTTCGCCAACTTCCTCCCGGCCATCTGCTACGAGCAGCTGGTGGCGGCGTCCAGCCTCAAGCCCGAGCTGATCGCGGGCCTGGACATCCTGATCATCCGCGAGCTCACGGGCGACATCTACTTCGGCCAGCCGCGCGGACGCCGCGTCGCCACCGACGGGCACTTCCCCGGCGCCGAAGAAGCGTTTGACACCATGCGCTACACCCGCCCGGAGATCGAGCGGATCGGCCATGTGGCCTTCCAGGCAGCGCGCAAGCGCAGCAAGAAGGTCACCAGCGTGGACAAGGCCAACGTGCTCGAGACCTTCCAGCTGTGGAAGGACGTGATGACCGAGCTGGGCAAGCAGTACCCCGACGTCGAGCTCGAGCACATGTACGTGGACAACGCCGCCATGCAGCTGGTGCGCGCGCCCAAGAAGTTCGACGTGGTCGTCACCGGCAACATGTTCGGCGATATCCTGAGCGACGAGGCCTCCATGCTGACCGGCTCGATCGGCATGCTGCCTTCGGCGTCGCTGAACGCGCAGAACCAGGGCCTGTACGAGCCCAGCCACGGCAGCGCGCCCGACATCGCGGGCAAGGGCGTGGCGAATCCGCTGGCCACCATCCTGAGCGCGGCAATGATGCTGCGCTTCAGCCTGAACCAGGCCGAGGCGGCCGACCGCATCGAAGCGGCGGTGAAGAAGGTGCTGTCGCAGGGCCTGCGCACGCCCGACATCTGGAGCGAAGGCACCACGAAGGTGGGCACGCGCGAGATGGGCGACGCGGTGGTCAAGGCGCTGGGCTGACCCGGCCGCCTGCCTGTCAGCCAGGCACAAGCATGGCTCGGATACAATTCGGGCCATGTGTGATGCCAGCCCCGTGATCGACACCGCCGCCTCCCAGGCCGGCGTGGCTGTGCGCGCCATCATCAAAACCACGACCACCAAGGGCTGACCCGCCCCGGTTCGTCGTGCGCCCTCCCCGGCCAGACGAGCCGGGCGGACAGGCCGGTCAGGCACTGTTTGAAAACGGAAAGGGCACAAGCAATGAGCAAGCTGGTAGGACTCGTCGGATGGCGCGGCATGGTCGGCTCCGTCCTCATGGACCGCATGGTCGCTGAGGGCGACTTCGACCCCATCGAGCCGGTCTTCTTCTCCACCTCGGCCGCCGGCGGCAAGGCGCCCGCCATGGCCAAGACGCACACCGCGCTGCGCGATGCCAACGACGTGGCCGAACTCGCCAAGTGCGACATCGTCATCACCTGCCAGGGTGGCGACTACACCAAGGAAGTCTTCCCCAAGCTGCGCGCCACCGGCTGGAGCGGCCACTGGATCGATGCGGCCTCGGCCCTGCGCATGGAAAAGGACGCAGTCATCATCCTCGACCCGGTCAACGACGACGTGATCCGCAAGTCGCTGGCCGCGGGCGGGCGCAACTGGATCGGCGGGAACTGCACCAACTCCATCCTGCTGATGGGCCTGGCCGGCCTGTTCAAGGCGGGCCTGGTGGAGTGGGTGTCGTCGATGACCTACCAGGCTGCGTCGGGCGGTGGTGCCAACCACATGCGCGAGCTGCTCAAGGGCATGGGCGTGGTGCATGCAGCAGCCGGCGCTGACCTCAACAACCCGGCCAGCGCCATCCTCGACATCGATCGCCGCGTGGCGCAGTCCATCCGCGAAGACGTGCCCACCGAATTCTTCGGCGCACCCTTGGCCGGCGGGCTGATCCCGTGGATCGACGCGCAGCTGGACAACGGCCAGAGCAAGGAAGAGTGGAAGGGCCAGGCCGAGGTCAACAAGATCCTTGGCAACACGCAGATCATCCCGGTAGACGGCCTGTGCGTGCGCATCGGCGCGATGCGTTGCCACAGCCTGGCGTTGACCCTCAAGCTCAACAAGGACCTGCCTTTGTCCGAGATCGAGCAGATCATCCGAGGCAGCAACCCGTGGGTGAAGTGGGTGCCCAATGACCGCGCGATCACCGTCAAGGAACTCACGCCCGCCTCCATCACCGGCGGCCTGCAGGTCGGCGTGGGTCGGGTGCGCAAACTGAACATGGGCCCGCAGTACGTGTCGGCCTTCGTCATCGGCGACCAGCTGCTGTGGGGCGCGGCCGAGCCGCTGCGCCGCATGCTGCGCATCTTGCTGGCGGCCTGAGCGAGGCGTCACCCCGGGGGGAGCTTCGGCACGCCCCGGGGGCGCTGGTCGCCTGCGCTTGAGCGTCACTGGCGCGCGACGCCCCGGCGCCACGGCAAGCGGCTTCGCTTGCCACGCAAAATCGCTGCTGCTAAGGTGCAGCAGTCGATGGCGTGTCCGTCGTTTTTTCAAAGCAGCACCAGGGACGGACCTCCTCGCATGACCACCAACGCCCGGGCGCAAGCGCGCCGCTCTGCCCAGCCCCATGCATTGAAGCGTCATGCGGTGGCGCTGGCCGCCGCCTGCCTGATCGCAGGCGCGCTGCCGACATCGGCCTGGGCGCTGTCGCTGGGCCGCATCACCGTGCAGTCGGCGCTGGGCGAGCCGCTGCGTGCCGAGATCACGCTGCTGGAATCGCGGCCCGCTGAACTGCAGGGGCTGCGCGTCAGCCTGGCCGGCCCCGAGGCCTTCCGCGCGGCGGGCCTGGAATACAACCCCGCGTTCGCGACGGCGCGCATCACCGTCGTCAACCTGCCGGACGGCCGCGACGCATTGCGCCTGAGCATCGACCGCCCGATCAACGACCCGTTCCTCGACCTGCTGGTGGTGGCCGAGTGGCCGGGCGGGCGCATCGTGCGCACCTACACCGTGCTGATCGATCCGCCCACCGCGCGCGCGGCCACGCCGCAGTTGCCGATGGTGGCACCCCCGGCAACTCCGGCTGCAGTTCCTGCTGTACCTTCTGCTGCAGTTCCTGCGCCCGCTGCCGCGCCTGCCGCGCCTCGGGTGGCTGCGGCCCCGCCGGTGGCGCAACCCGCGCCGCCCCCGGTGGCGGCACCGGCGCCCCGGCCCGCGGCGGTGCCGGCTCCGGTGCCTGCTCCGATCCCTGCCCCCACACCAGCCCCGACAGCCGCTCCTGTCCCGGCCCCCGCGCGCGCTGCGGCGCCTGCGCCGGCTCCCACCCCGGCGCCCACACCCGCCCCGACGCCCGCCCCCACCGCTGCACCGCGGCCACCGGCGCCTGCCGCTGCACCGGCGCCGACACCTGCCCCTGCGGCAGCGCCCGCCCCGGCCCCGACGGCGGCACCACGGCCTGCCCCCACGCAGGCACCGACGCCTGCGCCCACTCCGGCCCCCGCTCGCGCACCCGCACCGGCACCGGCACCCGCGCCCGCACCCCGGTCTGCGCCCACCGCAGCGCCAGCGCCGGCCCAAGCCCAGGCTACGGCGCGCCCGCCGGCCAAGGCCGCTGCCCCGGCGCCACAACCCACACCCGCACCCACACCTGCGCCCTCAGCCGCACCGACCCCGGCACCAACACCGGCGCCTGCTCCCGCACCAAAGCGTGCGGCCGACCCTGCCAAGCAAGTCAAGGTGCAGCCGGGCAGCACCGCCAGCGGCATCGCGCAAGAGCACCGCGAGCCGGGCGTATCGCTTGACCAGATGCTGCTGGCCATGCTGGTGGGCAATCCGTCGGCCTTCATCGAAGACAACATCAACCGGCTGCGCGCTGGCGCCACCCTGAACCTGCCCGCCGCGGACGAGGCCACGCGGGTCAGCGTGGCCGAGGCCAACCGGCTGCTGTGGTCGGGCACCACCGACTTCAACGCCTACCGCGCCAAGCTCGCCGAGATGGCCACCGCCACGGCCACGCCGCAGGCCAGCCGCGAGGCCTCGGGCAAGGTCGAGGCGCGCAGCGAAGAGCGGCCCGCCGCCCTGCAGCCGACCGATCGCCTGACGCTCTCCAAGGGCGCGCTGGACGCCAGCAACGCCAAGGCCGACGCGGGCAAGGCGCCCAGCGGCGACGAGCGCGCGCGGGTGGCCGAGCTCAACCGCACCATCGAAGAGATCGCACGCCTGAAGGCGGCGACCGAGGCGCAGGCCCCGGCCAGCGCCACCGCCTCCAGCGGTGCCCCGGGTGCACCGGCTTCGGCGGGCGTGGGCCCGGGCGTGACCGCACCGATGCCTGTGCCCCCGGCCAGTGCAGCCAAACCGGATGGCGGCCTGATCGACTCCTTGCTGACGCTGTCGGCGGTGCCGTGGATCGGCGGCGCCCTGGTGGCGCTGCTGGTGCTGCTGGCCGGCATGCGGGTGCGCCAGCGCCGCAGCCAGAGCCTGTTGGACCTGGCGGGCAGTGAAGGCGCAGCTGGCGCCGCAGTGCCCGAGGGCGCCGCCGCCACCACCGGAGCGACCTCCGCGCCAGACCCTGCCCCTGCCCCAGCCCCCACCCGCGCGCCCGGCTTTGACTTCGGCAGCCTGTCGCTCGACCTCGATCCGCAGCCCGAGGCATCCGGCAGTGGCCAGGAGGGCGCTGCCGACCCGCTGTCGACCAAGCTCGCACTGGCCGACGAGTTGCGCAAGCTTGGCAACATCGACGGTGCACGCACGCTGCTCGATGAGGTGCTGGCACAGGCTGAGGGCGAGCGCGCGGCAGACACCCAGGCGCGCGCGCAGCGCATGCGCGACGAGCTCGGCTGAAGCGCCGCGCTTCAGCACCCGACCGCCCACCCGACCGCCCACCCGAACATCCCGCCCGCCCACACCATGCAGGCCCTGCCGGCCCCGCGGGCGGGCTGATCACATTCGATCGCGCATACTGCGCCGATGCGCATCGCACTGGGCGTCAGCTACCTCGGACAAGCCTACGACGGCTGGCAAAGCCAGCCGTCGGGCCGCACCGTGCAAGACCATCTGGAGGGCGCGCTCGCGCAGTTCATGGACTGCCCGCGCGAGCAGGTGTCCACCCTGTGCGCCGGCCGCACCGACGCCGGCGTGCACGGCCTGATGCAGGTGGTGCATCTGGACACCGCGATTGAGCGCGAGCCGTTTTCGTGGGTGCGCGGCACCAACCGCTACCTGCCGCCCGACATCGCTGTGCAGTGGGCGCAGCCGGTGCCCGATGCCTTTCATGCGCGGGCCAGCGCCATCGCGCGGCGCTATGCCTACGTGCTGCTCGAATCACCGGTGCGGCCAAGTATCGATGCCGGGCGCGTGGGCTGGGTGTTCCGCCCGCTCGACGGCGCGGCGATGCGTGAGGCCGCGCAGTTGCTGCTGGGTGAGCACGACTTTTCGTCCTTCCGCGCAGCGGAGTGCCAGGCCAAGAGCCCGATCAAGACCCTCACGCGCGCCGAGCTGTCGCAGCGCGGCGCCTACTGGCGGTTTGACTTCGAGGCCAATGCCTTCTTGCACCACATGATCCGCAACATCATGGGCTGCCTGTTGCAGGTGGGTCAGGGCCTGAAGCCCCCCGGCTGGATGCACGAGGTGATCGCAGCAAGGCACCGCGACGCGGCTGCGCCCACGTTTTCGCCCGACGGGCTGTACTTCCTGGGCCCGGTATACGAAGCGCACTGGGGCCTGCCGCAGCGCACCGCTGCCTATGATTGGTTGCCCTGACCTGCCCTGCACCGACTGCATGACCGCGCACCACACCCCTGTACGTACCCGCATCAAGATCTGCGGCCTGACCCGCGAGGCCGATGTGGACGCCTGCGTCGCGGCCGGCGTTGATGCGGTCGGCTTCGTGCTCTACGAGAAGAGTCCGCGCGCAGTGAGCGTGCCGCGTGCGGCGGAACTGGCGCGACGCCTGCCGCCCTTCATCACGCCGGTGCTGCTGTTCGTCAATGAGGCCCCGCCGGTGGTGATGGAGGCCCTGGAGTCGGTTGCCGGTGCCATCGCGCAGTTCCACGGCGACGAATCGCCCGCGCAATGCCGCATGTCCACCGGCGACGGCCGCTGGGGCTACCTGCGCGCGGCGCGCATTCCCCTGCAGGAGGCGCAGAACTTCGACTTGGTACACTTTACGGCTCAATTTTCAGGCGCCCAGGCCATCCTGCTCGACGCACAGGTCGACGGATTCGGCGGCGGCGGCAAGGCATTCGATTGGTCACGGCTACCACCAAGCGTCAACGCTCACCTCGTCTTGTCTGGTGGGCTCACGTCGGCAAACGTGGCCGATGGCATTGCGCAGGTGCGGCCGCGTTGCACCACGCTGGCCGTTGACGTCAGTTCCGGCGTCGAGCTGACAGGCTCCGAGGGCAGCACCCTCAAGGGCCTGAAAGACGCCGACAAGATCCACCGGTTTGTGGCCGCCGTGCGCGCGGCCGACCAGCAATTGGCAGAGCACGATGTACGAATACCACCAGCCTGACACCCGCGGGCATTTCGGCCCCTACGGCGGCAGCTTCGTCAGCGAGACGCTGACCCACGCCATCAACGAGTTGCGCGAGGCCTACGCGAAGTACCAGCACGACCCCGAGTTCCTGGCCGAGTTCCGCAGCGAACTGGCGCACTTTGTGGGCCGGCCCTCGCCGATCTACCACGCGGCGCGCATGAGCCGCGAGATGGGCGGCGCGCAGATCTACCTGAAGCGCGAAGACCTCAACCACACCGGCGCGCACAAGGTCAACAACACCATCGGCCAGGCGATGCTGGCCAAGCGCATGGGCAAGCCGCGCGTGATTGCCGAGACCGGTGCCGGCCAGCACGGCGTGGCCACGGCCACCATCTGTGCGCGCTACGGCCTGGAGTGCGTGGTGTACATGGGCAGCGAAGACGTCAAGCGCCAGAGCCCCAACGTCTACCGCATGAAGCTGCTGGGTGCGACCGTGGTGCCGGTGGAGTCGGGCAGCAAGACGCTGAAGGACGCGCTGAACGAGGCCATGCGCGACTGGGTCACGAATGTGGAGAACACCTTCTACATCATCGGCACGGTGGCGGGCCCACACCCCTACCCGATGATGGTGCGCGATTTTCAAAGCGTGATCGGCGAGGAATGCCTCACGCAGATGCCGCAGATGACTGGTCGCCAGCCCGACGCGGTGATCGCCTGCGTGGGCGGCGGCAGCAATGCGATGGGCATCTTTCACCCCTACATCCCGCACGAGAACACGCGCCTGATCGGCGTGGAGGCCGCGGGCGAAGGCCTGGACAGCGGCAAGCACTCGGCCTCTTTGCAGAAAGGGTCGCCGGGCGTTCTGCACGGCAACCGCACCTACATCCTGCAAGACGACAACGGCCAGATCACCGAAACGCACAGCGTGAGCGCCGGCCTGGACTACCCGGGCGTGGGCCCGGAGCATGCGTGGCTGAAGGACATCGGCCGTGCCGAGTACGTGGGCGTGACCGACCGCGAGGCGCTGGACGCCTTCCACTACCTGTGCCGCACCGAGGGCATCATCCCTGCGCTGGAATCCAGCCATGCGGTGGCCTATGCGATGAAGCTTGCCAAGACGATGCGCAGCGACCAGAGCATCCTGATCAACCTGTCGGGCCGCGGCGACAAGGACATCGGCACCGTGGCCGACCTGTCGCAAGCCGACTTCTACTGCCGCCCGAGCTGCCGCGGGCAGAGCGTGAAGGGCGAGGTGAAGGGCGAAGCAGTGATCGAGGTGAAGCGATGAGCCGCATCGCTGGCACGCTGGCGTCGCTGAAGGCCCAGGGCCGCAAGGCGCTGATTCCTTACGTCACCGCCGGGTTCCCCTACGCCGACGTCACGCCCGAGCTGATGCACGGCATGGTGGCCGCGGGCGCCGACATCATCGAACTGGGCGTTCCGTTTTCTGACCCGATGGCCGATGGCCCGGTGATCCAGAAGGCGGGCGAGAAGGCGCTGACCTTTGGCATCGGCATGGCCCAGGTGCTACAGATGGTGCGCGACTTCCGCGCCAGGGACGGCAAGACGCCGGTGGTGCTGATGGGATACGCCAACCCGGTGGAGCGCTACGACCTGAAGCACGGCAAGGATGCCTTCATCCGCGATGCGGCCGCCGCCAGTGTCGACGGTGTGCTGATCGTCGACTACCCGCCCGAAGAGTGCGAGGAATTCGCCGCCAAGCTCAAGGCGCAGGGCCTGGACCTGATCTTCCTGCTGGCCCCCACGAGCACCGACGAGCGCATGGATTTGGTGGCGCGTGTGGCCAGCGGCTATGTGTATTACGTGTCGCTGAAAGGCGTGACGGGTGCCGGCCACCTGGACACCGCGGCGGTGGAGCGGATGCTGCCGCGCATCCGCAAGCATGTGAACGTGCCAGTGGGCGTGGGTTTCGGCATCCGCGACGCGCAGACCGCGCAGGCGATTGGCCGCGTGGCGGATGCGGTGGTGATCGGCAGCAAGATCATCCAGCTGATCGAGGAGCAGCCGCGCGAGAAGGTGGCGGCCACGGCGGCCGACTTCCTGCGCGGCATCCGCCTGGCGCTGGACGCACGCGCATAATCCGGCACTCCAGCCCTTCGGCCTTGCCGGGGGCGCCCGCCGCCCATCAGGAGTTCCCATGAGCTGGCTTGAAAAACTGCTTCCCCCGAAGATCCAGCACACCGACCCGACCGAGCGCCGCAGCGTGCCCGAGGGCCTGTGGATCAAGTGCCCGAGCTGCGAATCGGTGCTCTACAAGACCGACCTGGAGCAGAACCTCAACGTCTGCCCCACCTGCAGCCACCACCACCGCATCGGCGCGCGCGCCCGGCTGGACGGCTTTCTGGACGCCGAGGGCCGCTACGAGATCGGGCAAGAGGTCATCCCGGTGGATGCGCTCAAGTTCAAGGACAGCCGAAAGTACCCCGAGCGCCTGAAAGAGGCGCTGGAAGACACCGGCGAGACCGACGCCCTGGTGGTGATGGGCGGCGCGGTGCACAGCATCAGCCTGGTGGCAGCCTGCTTCGAATTTGACTTCATGGGTGGCTCGATGGGCTCGGTGGTGGGCGAGCGCTTCGTGCGCGGCGTACAGACCGCCATCGAACAGAAGGTGCCGTTCGTCTGCTTCACCGCCACCGGCGGTGCGCGCATGCAGGAAGGTCTGCTGAGCCTGATGCAGATGGCCAAGACCAACGCCGCACTCACGCGGCTGGCCAAGAAGGGCCTGCCCTACGTCAGCGTGCTGACCGACCCCACCATGGGTGGCGTGAGCGCGGGCTTTGCGTTCATGGGCGATGTGGTGATTGCCGAGCCCAAGGCGCTGATCGGCTTTGCCGGCCCGCGGGTGATTGAGTCCACCGTGCGCGTGACGCTGCCCGAGGGCTTCCAGCGCGCGGAGTTCCTGCAGGAAAAAGGTGCGGTCGACTTCATCTGCGACCGCCGCGAACTGCGCAAGACCGTGGCCAGCGTGCTGGCAATGCTGCAGCGCCAGCCGGCCGATGCGGTGAGCTGATGGTTTGAGCTGGAGGCCATCCGGCCTTCGGCTTCGTCGCGGCGGGCAAGCCGCTGAGTGGCTCAGCGCAGGCGCTCAGCCCATCAGCACTTGGTGCTGGATCGCGGTCAGCACCATCGATGCGATCTGCAGCCCCACCAGCAGCGCAAGCGGCGACAGGTCAACCCCGCCCACCAGCGGCAGCAGCCGTCGCAGCGGCCGCAGCATCGGCGCGCACAGGCGGTCAACCACATCGCCCAGGGGAGAATCCGCACGCACCCACGACAGGATGGCGTAGATCAGCACCAGCCCCATGGTGGTGGAGATGGCCAGCCGGACCACGCCGAACAGCGCCAGCAAGGGCAGCGCGGCCGGGCCGGCCTTGGCCCCGGCCAGCGTCCACAGGATGGCGTATTGGCCCATCTCGATGATCCATGCCGCCACCAGGCAGGCCCAGTCCCAGCGGCCCTTGGGGGGCAGCAGGCGGCGCAGCGGCAGCACCAGCCAGTCGGACAAGGCCAGCACGAAGCGGCCCAGTGGGTTGCCGAAGGGCACGCGCTGGGCCTGCATCCAGGCCCGCAGCAGGCAGGCGCCGCCCAGCAGCGCGGTGGCCACATCCAGCAGCAGGGAGATGATCTGGAACAGCATGTCGTGGGATGATATCGGCGTGAGCACCACCACACTGACCGAGTTACCTCTGTTCCCCCTGGGGACGGTGCTGTTTCCGGGCGGCGTGCTGCCGCTGCGCATCTTCGAGGTGCGCTACCTCGACATGATCGGCCGCTGCTGGAAAGAAGGCCGCCCCTTCGGCGTGGTGTCGCTGACACAGGGGCACGAAGTGCGCCGCCCCGACGCCACCGAAAGCTTTGCACAGGTGGGCACGCTGGCGCACATCACCCACCTCGAGGCGCCCCAGCCGGGCCTGATGATGATCCGCGCCGTAGGCGGGCAAAGGTTCCGGCTGGCCGAGTCGCGGCAACTCAAGCACGGCCTGTGGACGGGCGCCGCCGAGACCTTGCCCGACGACCCCGAGGTGGCCGTGCCCGAAGACCTGCAGCCCGTGGCCCGCGCGCTGGGCGAGGTACTGACCCGGCTGAAGGCGCAAATGAGCGCAGAACTCACCCCGGAGCAGGCCGCCCGTGCGGAACTGCAGTTTCCGTTTGCCGAACCGTGGCGGCTGGACGATTGCGCTTGGGTGGCGAACCGGTGGTGTGAGTTGCTGCCTATCGGGGCAGTGGACAAGCAGCGGATGATGGAGCTGGGGAGTCCGTTGATGAGGTTGGAGTTGGTGGGGGATTGGCTGACGAGGAGGTCACGCACCACGCCCTGACAGCCCCACCGTCGGCGGCAGACCGGAAACAGCGACCGTTGTACAAGCCAGAAAAGAGCAAAAAGGTGGACTCGACGGCACATCTTGCCCTCTAAAGTTGATGTGCATCAGACACGGTCAGGGAGCTGATCTGTGGGTCTATGCGTCACGACAGCATGACAACAGCACCTGGCCAATCGACAACAGGGCTCCAGCATGGAGTTAATGTTGCCTTGAACGTAGTAGGGATCGCCCTGCCCGTTCTGATGGCCCTGCTGTCGGTCCCTGTATTGGTTAAACGGCTCGGTCAGGAAGGCTTCGCTGTTCTGACACTTGGATGGGCTGTGGTTGGCTCTCTCGGCGTGTTGGACTTGGGCTTGGGCAAGGCGCTCACGATTGAAATCGGGCAGCGTGAAGACTACGACCCACAAGGTACACGTGCGGTGATTCGCAAAGTACGGCGGTTGCTCAACGGCATCGGCTTCGCCTGGGCCGTGCTGCTTCTTGCTGTTTACCCCCTGCTTGTGACCTATTGGCCGACCTTGTCCGCCCAGACTCAATCCCCAGCCGCAGCATGGGCTGCATTGGTGCTTTGCATCCCCACCACGATATGGCTGAACAGCAGTATCAGCATTCTTGAGGCACACAGCAGATTCGTAAGCGTCAACGCAGTTCGCATACCGCTGGGCGTGGCAACGTACCTTGCTCCTTTGCTGACAGCCACGCAGACGCAGGACATCGCATGGATATTCGGCTCACTGCTCGCCTCACGCATTGCGGCTGGCGCCGTGTCCGCGTGGATGGTTCGTGAATGGTCTGTGTCAGATGGAGCACGCACGGCAGTTGATCTGCGCCGCATTCTTTTATCCGGGGGATGGATGACCGTCACGCAGGCTGTAGGTCCATTTTTCTTGTATTCAGACCGCTTTCTCATAGCCGCGACAGTCTCTGCGGCAGCAGTGACTCATTACGCATTGCCATTCGATGTCCTGATCAGGCTTCCAATGCTACCCATCGCAGTAGTGGCTGTTCTGTTTCCGCTGTTTGTCCGCTCCCATGCACACACGGAGCTGCCGCAGGACATCCAGCGTCTATCGCAGAACACTGTCCACTTACTGCTAATGGCATGGCTGGGAACAGTGATGGTGGTCTGCGTATACGCACATCAACTTCTGAGTGCCTGGATCGGATCAGAACTTGCTGTAAGGAGTGCTGCAGTTGCCCAGTGGCTGATAGTCGGAGTCGCCCTGAATGGCTTGGCCCATGTGCCGCTTTCACTTCTGCAAAGCAAGGGACGGGCAGACATTCCCGCTCGATTACTCCTCGCACAACTCCTGCCGTATCTGCTTGCTTTGTATTGGGCCGTACAAAACCATGGCATCTTGGGAGCAGCGGTTGTATGGAGCGCACGCGCTGCTGCAGACGCAGTTCTGCTCCATGCAGCAGCATGGGTCATAGCTACTCCTTGGCGACCGCTTCTTCGCACATCGCTCTTGGCCGGGTTAGGCATGTCCAGCGCCTGCATGGGGATCGCGTTGTGGAATTTATGAGTGATCCACTTGATGTCCTGGTCTGAACACGAACTTGAGAAACTAGGCCAATGCCCTATATGCGGCAGCCTTCAGCGGGAATTGGCGCATGCCAACCTACGCGACAACCTTTTCGCCTGCAGCGATGACCTGTGGAACATACAGCGTTGCACGGACTGCGCCACGCTGTACTTGGACCCTCGGCCAACAGAGAGCAGCATCTGGCGTGCTTACGAGCGCTACCTCACTCACGCGCCACAACTGACGGCCATTGCAACCAAACGCGGGAATCCCCGACAGCTCTTGAGGCGCTTGGCTAACGGCTACCGGCAGGCCCGTTGGGGCGTCATGTCCCAGAAAGCGTTACGCTTGGGAAGGTGGGTGATTCCATGTTTGCCGGTCCTTCCCGGCGCAATCGAACAACAGATGCGTGGCTTGCCAGGCCCCTTACCAGATTTCACAGGCGAGCTACTGGACGTGGGCTGCGGGAGCGGTGCATACCTAAAATTGGCGCGCTCAGCGGGGTGGAAAGTGTTCGGCATCGATTTCGATGCGGTTGCGGTGGAAGTCGCGCGCAAAGATGGGCTTGAAGTTCACCAAGGCGGACTCGATACGCTGCGCTCACTCGCGTCCCGGCGCTTCGACCATGTCACGTGCAGCCACGTTTTGGAACATGTCCACGAGCCTGTCGATTGGCTTCGAGAGGTATGGCGAGTACTGAAACCGGACGGCACTTTGTGGATCCAAACACCAAACGCCTGCAGTCTTGGGCACGAGCTCTATGGAGTGAGCTGGCGCGGACTTGAGCCGCCACGCCACTTGACGATCTGGACGGAGTCAAATCTTGTTAAGCGCCTTGCGTCTTCTGGATTTAGACAAATCAAGGTGCTCCCGACGTCCATCGTGACCGCCATGGACCTGTATGCGAGCTGTGAAGCATTACGGCATGGCCTGGATTACGCATCATTCATTGCTTTGCCATCGGCTCAACGACCCCGCCTTCAGTATCTTTGGCCAGCATTGAAGCAACGCTTCACACGCGGTCGTAGCGAGTTCCTCACACTGGTGGCAATACGATGAAAGCGTCGGGAACGTCGCCCACGGTCTCCTGTGTCCTGGTCGCATACCGATCCGATCGAACTGTGCTGCGTGCCGTGCTTGACAGTATCTGCGGCCAGGCAACGCAGGTGCTCGTGGTTGACGACACCGAGCAAGTGAGTACGCAATTGCAGGTCGCACCAGCCAGGTACACGTCCATGAGCGCTGATATTTAAAATCCAATCAAATATGATCATCAGTTCGATCACGATCACCTACAACCCAAGTCCGACTGCACTTGAGAATCAACTCAAGAATTTGGCAATGACGGGTTGCAGGACACTCGTTATCGACAACGGAAGTGAGTCATCAATCCATCAACAGATCAGCGCCATCTGTCGAGGTTACCAATCTGATCTCATAAGTCTTGAAATTAACACTGGAGTTGGCCATGCTCAAAACATCGGTATCAGCAAAGCAATTGAGCAGGGAAGTGAATTTGTCCTTATCCTTGACCAAGATAGTCTTCCTACACAAGGACTGGTTGAAACTCTCATTAAAGCACTGAATGCATTCCCAACAGCGGCAGCGGCTGGCCCAAGCACCTATGATCCTCGAACTCTCACGAGATCTTTTTTTCTGCTTGATTCACCCTTCTGGCCAACGCGTTGGTTTCCACGAGACAACCACTCTCAACCTATTGAAGTTGCCTTCTTGATCGCGTCAGGCACGATGCTACGTGCATCCGCCATTTCCGATCAAACTTTAATGCGATCTGATTTTTTCATTGACCATGTAGATACAGAATGGTCATTCCGAATTCGCGCTGCTGGTTGGAAACTTCTTGGAGCTCCAGATGCAGTATTGAATCATGAAATTGGTGACAAGTTTTCTCGATTATGGTTTCTTCGATGGAGGCATGTTTTCCACCATAGTCCATTACGAGATTACTACATGTTTCGCAATTCCATTCTTTTGATTCATGAAAATTACGTGCCCTTCCGGTGGAAGATTTTTTTCATATACAGGCTTTTTCAGTTTTTCTTCTATTTTCTAACTTTCGCACCTCAACGCCTCCAGAGGGCGAAGGCAATGATGCAGGGCATTTTGCATGGAGTCATGGGCCGTACGGGCCCACGTAACAGAGCAACCACCTGACATTCCGATGCAGGCAGCCCCCCCGTTAATTTCGGTCTCCATCATCAGTCATGGACACATCGATTTCATTTATCAAATCATCCCGAAACTCATAGCAATCCATCAAGAAACACCTCTTGAGATCATCATCACCTTCAACCTGAGAGCAGAGTTTTATGATTTCTCAAATGAAATAAATCGATCGCCGATCAAATGTATTGTTAATGACAAGCCGAAGGGATTCTCAGAGAATCATAATCGAGCTCTTTCCGCAGCCCAAGGCGCTTGTTTTTGCGTTCTAAACCCTGATATCATCTTGATGGGCAATCCATTCCCAGTTCTCTTGTCAACCCTGATGACACCAGGGACAGGGCTCGTCGCACCAAGGATCGTAAATTCGGCTGGAGAACTCGAAGATAGTGCGAGGAAATTCCCCTTACCGTGGAAACTTTTTTTTAGGCTGCTCAAGCCCAAAGGGCACTGTGAATATGGTGATAGTGATGGATTGCTCCATCCTGACTGGGTCGCTGGCATATTCATGCTGATCAGTAGGGCTGATTTTAAAGAGATTGGCGGCTTCGATTCGAGATATCATCTTTACTACGAGGATGTCGAT
>JBDLRH010000152.1:0-3470 GCA_039800165.1 Pseudomonadota bacterium | reverse complement strand
TCCACATGGAAGATCACGCCCTTCTCGCGGCAGATCGCGCCGAGGGCCGGGATGTCCTGGATCACGCCGATCTCGTTGTTCACGAACATCACGCTGGCCAGGATGGTGTCGGGGCGGATCGCGTCGCGGAAGCGGTCCAGGTCGACCAGGCCGTCTTCCTGCACGTCGAGGTAAGTGACCTCGAAGCCCTGACGCTCGAGCTCGCGGCAGGTGTCCAGCACCGCCTTGTGCTCGGTCTTGACGGTGATGATGTGCTTGCCCTTGCCCTTGTAGAAGTGCGCCGCACCCTTGAGCGCGAGGTTGTTGGACTCGGTCGCGCCGGACGTCCAGACGATCTCGCGCGGGTCGGCGCCCACCAGGTCGGCCACCTGGCCACGCGCCTTCTCGACCGCGGCCTCGGCCTCCCAGCCCCACGCATGGCTGCGCGAAGCGGGGTTGCCGAAGTGCTCTCGCAGCCAGGGAATCATCGCGTCCACCACCCGCGGGTCGCACGGGTTGGTGGCGCTGTAGTCCATGTAGATCGGGAAATGCGGTGTCATGTCAATGCAAAGGCAGCAGGTTTCGGCCCCGAGCAGGGTCAGGGCCGTGTCACACAGTCACGGAAGCGGGCGTTGCCGGTGTCAGGTCTTGCCGAATGCATTGCCCAGCGCGAACACCGAGTTCGGTGCGTTCACGCGGATGGGCTTGACCACCGGCTGGCTCGAGATGGCACGCTTGACGGCGGGCTTGTCCTCGATCTGCACGCCCTTGGCGAGCTGCTCGTCCACCAGCTTTTGCAGGGTGACCGAGTCCAGGAACTCGACCATGCGCTGGTTCAGGGTGGACCAGAGTTCGTGCGTCATGCAGCGCCCGCCCTCGCCCTGGCAGTTTTCCTTGCCGCCGCACTGGGTGGCGTCGATCGGCTCGTCCACCGACACGATGATGTCGGCCACGGTGATTTCGCCGGCTTTGCGGCCCAGCGTGTAGCCGCCGCCGGGGCCGCGGGTGGATTCGACCAGCTCGTGGCGGCGCAGCTTGCCGAACAGCTGCTCCAGGTAAGACAGCGAGATCTGCTGGCGCTGACTGATCGCGGCCAGGGTGACCGGGCCGTTGTTCTGGCGCAGGGCCAGGTCGATCATCGCGGTGACCGCAAAGCGGCCTTTGGTAGTGAGACGCATCGCAAGCTCCGTTCTGTGAAAAGGCTTACCGTTGGTTGCCCCGGCCGCCGACGGCTGCCGGAGTACTCGCCTCCGCCCACTCCCGGTGTCCCGGGCCCTCCGCCGACCTTGCGGCCGGCAACGAATGGCTCTCTTTTCTTGACTGCTGCGGTGGACTATAGCAGAAATCTGAGCGTTTTGATCGACTACCTAGACTGACGGGTCACTTTTCCGACGGATTAGTTTTTCCAAATGTTTCGTCAGGCCGTCCGAGGCGTGCTCGATGAGGTCCAGCACCTGCTCGAAGCCCTGCGGTCCACCGAGGTACGGGTCGGGCACCACCGGCGAGCTGCCCTCGGGCGCGAACTCCATCAGCCGGCGCAGCTTGCGGCGATGCGGCTGCGGACAGCCCGCCTCCATCAGGGCCAGGTTGTCCCAGTCCATCGCCAGCAGCAGGTCAAAGCGCTGGTAGTCGGCATCGACCAGCTGGCGCGCACGCAGCCCGCTCAGGTCGTAGCCGCGCAGCGCGGCATGGCGCTGGCTGCGCGCGTCGGGCGGCTCGCCCGGGTGGTAGCCGTGGGTTCCGGCCGAGTCGATGTGCAGCCACTGCGCCAGCCCCGCACGCTCGGCGCGGTGGCGCAGCACCGCCTCGGCGGTGGGACTGCGGCAGATGTTGCCCATGCAGACCATCAGCACGCCCACGCGGTGGTCGCGGGCCGTCACCGCCTGGCCCCGGACTGCGCCGCCTGGATCGGCACCACGTTCTCGCGCCCGGGCGCGCCGAAGGCCTGCTCTTTCAGGATGGCGAGCTGGTCGCGCACCCGCGCGGCCTTCTCGAATTCGAGGTTGCGGGCGTGCTCGAGCATCAGCTTTTCCAGACGCTTGATCTCCTTGCCGATGTCCTTCTCGGACATGTCCTCGACCTGCGCGCGCTGCAGCTCGAGCTTCTCCGCCTCCTTGCCCGCCTTCTCGCTGTACACGCCATCGATCAGGTCACGCACCTGCTTGACGATGGTGCGCGGCGTGATGCCGTGCGCCGCGTTGTGGGCGATCTGCTTGGCGCGGCGGCGCTCGGTCTCGCCGATGGCGCGGCGCATCGAGTCGGTGATGTGGTCCGCATACAGGATGGCCCGGCCGTTGATGTTGCGCGCCGCACGGCCGATGGTCTGGATCAGGCTGCGCTCGGCGCGCAGGAAGCCCTCCTTGTCCGCGTCGAGGATGGCCACCAGCGACACCTCGGGGATATCCAGGCCCTCGCGCAGCAGGTTGATGCCCACCAGCACATCGAAGCTGCCCAGCCGCAAATCGCGCAGGATCTCCACCCGCTCCACCGTGTCCACATCGCTGTGCAGGTAGCGCACCTTCACGCCGTTGTCGGCCAGGTAGTCGGTCAGCTGCTCGGCCATGCGCTTGGTCAGCGTGGTGATGAGCACCCGCTCGTTCTTGTCCACACGGATGCGGATTTCTTGCAGCACGTCGTCCACCTGGTGGGTGGCCGGGCGCACTTCCACTTCCGGGTCCACCAGGCCGGTGGGCCGCACCACCTGCTCGACCACCTGGCCGGCGTGCGTCTTTTCGTAGTCGGCGGGCGTGGCCGAGACGAACACCACCTGGCGCATGCGCTGCTCGAACTCTTCGAACTTCAGCGGCCGGTTGTCCAGCGCGCTGGGCAGCCGAAAGCCGTACTCCACCAGCGTGGTCTTGCGCGCGCGGTCGCCGTTGTACATGCCGCCCAGCTGCCCGATCAGCACATGGCTTTCGTCCAGGAACATCAGCGCATCCCTGGGCAGGTAGTCGGTCAGCGTGGACGGCGGCGCGCCGGGCGGTGCGCCCGACAGGTGGCGGGTGTAGTTCTCGATGCCCTTGCAGTGCCCCACTTCCTGCAGCATCTCCAGGTCGAAGCGGGTTCGCTGCTCCAGCCGCTGCGCCTCTACCAGCTTGCCGGCGGCCACCAGCTCGTCCAGACGCTCGCGCAGTTCAGCCTTGATCGTCTCGATGGCAGACAGCACCCTGTCTCGCGGGGTCACGTAGTGGCTGCCGGGATAGACGGTGAAACGAGGAATCTTCTGGCGGATGCGGCCGGTCAGCGGGTCGAACAGTTGAAGCGATTCGATCTCGTCGTCGAAGAGCTCGATGCGGATCGCCAGCTCCGAGTGCTCGGCCGGGAAGATGTCGATCACGTCGCCGCGCACGCGAAAGCTGCCGCGCGAGAAGTCGGTCTCGTTGCGCGAGTACTGCATGCGGATCAGATGGGCAATCGCGTCGCGCTGGCCCACACGGTCACCCACCCGCAGCGTCATCACCATCTGGTGGTAGTCGCCCGGGTCGCCGATG
>JBDLRH010000151.1:0-20304 GCA_039800165.1 Pseudomonadota bacterium | reverse complement strand
AGCGCAACTTCAGGCAGTTTGCACAGGCCCAGGCCTGCGTGGCAGCTAACCGGTCGATGCCTGCGATGCGGACCCTGGCCCGCGAGATTCTGCGAACGGAAAGCGACGGGCCGAGGGGCTGATCAGTGACCGCCGTCGCCGGCCGTGCCGGCGCTCCCACCGGCACCCGCCCCGCCCGCCACAGCGTCTGCGCCCGGTGCGGCATCCCCCACCGCGCCGCTGTCCTCGTCCATCGCGGACTCGTCGCCCGGCTCGGCTCCGCCTGACGCCTTGCGTTCGGCGCGCGCCTTGAGCTTTTCTTCCTTCTTGCGCTTCTTGGCCAGCTCTTTCTGGCGCTTTTCGTATCCGTAGTTGGGGGTTGGCAAGGCGTTCCTTCGTCAGTTGCGTCCACTGTAGCAGACGCTTGAGCCGCAGGCCGCGCGGCGGCGCGGCCCGTTCAGGCCATGCGCTCGAGCGACTGCTGCAGGTCGGCCTGCAGGTCGGCCACCGCTTCCAGCCCGATGGAAAACCGCACCAGGATGCCCGGATGCGCCCAGGCGCGGCGCATCGAGGTCATGTCGTAGGGCACCACCAGGCTCATCGGCCCGCCCCAGGAATAGCCGAGCTTGAAGAGCTTCAGGCCATCACAGAAGGCATCCACCTGGGCCTGCTTGAAGCGGCCGTCGAACACCACCGAGAACAGGCCGGCAGCCGCATCGCGCGCGCCGCACAGCGCCTTCCAGTGCGCATGGCCTGGCGCGCCAACGAGCGCCGGATGCAGCACCTGTGCGATTTCCGCGCGCGTGCCCAGCCACTGTGCGAGCTGGCGCGCCGCCACGTCGTGCGCGCGGTAGCGCAGCTCGATGCTCGGCAGCCCCTTCAGGATGGCCTCGACATCATTGGCGGCCACGCCCAGCCCCAGACGCATGTGGGTGCCCTTGATGCGCAGGTGCAGTTGCTCATCGCGGGTGATCACGCTGCCCATCAGCACGTCGCCTCCGCCACTGGGGTACTTGGTCAGCGCATGCGCCGACACGTCGATGCCCAGGTCGAAGGGCGCGAAGGCCAGGCCCGCGCCCCAGGTGTTGTCCAGCGCGGTCAGCACCTCGCGCTCGCGGCACACCGCCACCAGCGCCGGCAGGTCGGGGAACTCCATCGACACCGAGCCCGGCGCCTCGAGCCACACCAGCCGCGTCTTCGCACTGATGCGGCGCGCCAGGTCCTGCGGGTCCATCGCATCGTAGAACTGGTGGGTGATGCCAAAGCGCGCCAGCTCGCCCTGGGCCAGGGCCTTGTTCGGCCCGTAGGCGTTGTCCGGGATCAGCAACTCGTCGCCGGCGTCCAGCAACGCCAGCGCCACATTGGCGATCGCCGCCAGGCCACTGGGCACCAGCACGCACTGCAGGCCGCCTTCGAGCGAGCACAGGCGCTCTTCGAGCAAGAAGGTGCTGGGCGTGCCATGCAGGCCGTAGGTGTAGCCGGCGCGCGACTTCCAGTCGCGGCTGCGCATCGCAGCCACGTTGGGGAATATGACGGTCGACGCCTTGTGAATCGGCGGCTGCGGCGCCGCAAAGCCGGCAGGCGGCTGGTAGGGGTGATGGATCAGCCCCGTGATCGGGTCCTGTGCCACGGCGCTCAGACCTTCCAGCGCTCGGCCAGCTTGTCAGGCGTGAGGCTGTCGTAGCCCTCGAAGGGCTGGTGAATCCACGGGTTGGTCGGCAAGAACTCCACCGAGTAGTCGGGGGTGAAGGTCGAGACGCCCTTGGTCCAGATCACCGCGCTGCGCAGTTCGGTGATCGGTGCGTAGTTGGTCTTGAGCATCTTGATGACCGCATTGAGCGTGTGGCCCGAATCGGCCAGGTCATCGACCAGCAGCACCTTGCCGGCAATCTCGCCCTTGGGCGTGGTGATGTAGCGCGCGATGTCCAGGTGGCCCTGCACCGTGCCCGCCTCGGCGCGGTACGAGCTGGTGGACATGATGGCCAGCGGCTTGTCGAAGATGCGGCTGAGGATGTCGCCGGGGCGCATGCCGCCGCGCGCCAGGCACAGGATGGTGTCGAACTTCCAGCCCGACTGGTGGATCTTCAGCGCCAGCTTCTCGATCAGGTTGTGGTACTCGTCGTAGCTGACGTACAGGTGCTTGCCGTCTTCGGTCAACATGGGGCGCAGTCTCCTCGTGGTGTTGTCGTGTGGGTCGCGCAGCGGCCGGCCGCTCAGTCGGCCAGGTACGGATGCCGCATCAGGATGGTGTGGTCGCGGTCGGGGCTGGTGGAGATCATCGCGATCGGCACGCCGGTCACCTGCTCGATGCGCTGCAGGTACAGCCGCGCGTTCACCGGCAGCTTGTCGTACTGCGTCACGCCCACGGTGCTGTCGCTCCAGCCGTCGATGCGCTCGTACACCGGCTTGCAGCGCGCAATGTCGTCGGCACCCATCGGCAGGATGTCAATGACCTCGCCATCGAGCTCGTAGCCGGTGCACAGCATCAGCTCCTTGATGCCGTCCAGCACATCCAGCTTGGTGATGCACAGCCCCGACAGGCCGTTGACCTGCGCACTGCGCTTGAGCAGCGCCGCGTCGAACCAGCCGCAGCGGCGGCTGCGCCCGGTGGTCACGCCCTTCTCTGCGCCCACGGTGCTCAGGTGGTAGCCCACCGTGCCCGGCGTCTGCCAGTCGAGTTCGGTCGGGAACGGCCCGCCGCCCACGCGGGTGCAGTAGGCCTTGGTGATGCCCAGCACATAGTGCAGCATGCCCGGCCCCACACCGGCGCCCGCGGCCGCGTTGCCGGCCACGCAGTTGCTCGAGGTGACATACGGATAGGTGCCGTGGTCCACATCCAGCAGCGTGCCCTGCGCGCCCTCGAACAGCAGGTTGGCGCCGGCGCGGTGCGCCTCGTTGAGCTCGCGCGACACGTCGGCGATCATCGGCTTGAGCAGCTCGGCATGGCGCATGGCCTCGGCGTACACCGTGTCGTAGTCCACCGGCTGCGCATGCAGGTAGGTGGTCAGCACATGGTTGTGCAGCTCGAGCAGCTCGCGCAGCTTGGTGGCAAAGCGCTCGGGGTGCTTCAGGTCCTGTACCCGCAGCGCGCGGCGCGCGATCTTGTCTTCATAAGCCGGCCCGATGCCGCGGCCGGTGGTGCCGATCTTCTCTGTGCCGCCCTTCTCGCGGAAGGTCTCGCGGGCGATATCGAGCGCCGCGTGAAACGGCAGGATCAGCGGGCAGGCTTCGGAGATGCGCAGGCGCGATCGCACCTCCACGCCGGCTTTCTCCAGGCCCTCGATCTCCTCGAGCAGCTTGGCTGCCGAGAGCACCACGCCGTTGCCGATGTAGCACTTCACGCCCGGGCGCATGATGCCGCTGGGGATCAGGTGCAGCGCGGTCTTCACGCCGTTGATGACCAGCGTGTGACCGGCGTTGTGGCCGCCCTGGAAGCGCACCACGCCCTGTGCCGATTCGGTCAGCCAGTCGACCAGCTTGCCCTTGCCCTCGTCACCCCACTGGGTGCCGACCACGACGACGTTGCGTCCGCTTGTGTTGTTCATCAATCCGTCTTTCGCGGGGCTCAGAGGGCCCGCACCATCCAGCGGTCCGCTTGCTGCACCAGTTCGCGGTCGCACTCGAATTCGTCGATTTCCTGCTCGTGGCCGGGCAACACGCAGACCACCGTCTCGCCCTGGGCACGCAGCGAGGCAATCGCCGCACGCAGCTCGGCCGACTCGCCCCACGGGGCGCGGATGGCTGCACGCAGCGCCCGTGCCGGCACAGCCGCCACCAGCTCGCGCACATCCAGGCTGAAGCCCACCGCCGGCCGGTTGCGGCCAAAAACCGCACCGACCTCGTCGTAGCGGCCGCCACGCACCAGCGCGTCGCTGCCTCCGGGCACGTACAGGCCAAAGCGGATGCCGCTGTAGTAGGCGTAGCCGCGCAGGTCGGCCAGGTCAAAGCGGACGGAGACGTTCGAGAACTGGGCCGGCAGATGCGAGGCCAGCCAGCGCAGTTCGCTCAGGGCCTGGGTCAGCGTGGCCGAAGGCGGCAGCACGCGCTGGGCTTCGTCCAGCACCCGCGCGTCGCCATACAGGCCTGCCAGCGCCACCACGCCATCGCGCGCCGCGGCGGGCAGCTCATCGAGCCGTGCGGCCAGGGCCTTCAGCTCGCTCACATCCTTGGCAGCCAGCGCGGCATGCACCTGCGCCAGGCGCTCGTCGCCGGGCTTCAGGCCCGCCAGCAGCGCACGCACCACCCGGGCGTCGGCCAGATCGACGGTGACGTCGCGCACGCCGGCGGCGCGCACGCTGTCCAGCGCCAGCTGCAGCACCTCCAACTCGGCCTCGAGGCCGGCGTGGCCGTACAGCTCGGCGCCGAACTGCAGCGGCTCGCGGGTGGCATGCGGCCGGTCGGGCCGGGTGTGCAGCACCGGGCCGCAGTAGCACAGGCGCGCGACGCCGCTGCGGTTGAGCAGGTGCGCATCAATGCGCGCCACCTGCGGCGTGGTGTCCGGCCGCACGCCCAGCATGCGGCCGGAGAGCTGGTCGACCAGCTTGAAGGTCTGCAGGTCCAGCGCCTGACCGGTGCCCGACAGCAGCGACTCGAGGTGTTCGATCAGGGGCGGCATCACCAGCTCGTAGCCGTAGCCGCGTGCGGCATCCAGCAGCTGGCGTCGCAGTTCCTCGATGTGCCGCGCCTCGGAAGGCAAGACATCGGCAATGTGATCCGGAAGGACCCAGGCAGACATGGGATGGGGAGAGGAAGTGCGGACGCGCGGAAGCCCGCATTTTACGGGGCGCCCGCAAGGGCCCCTCGCAGCCGCCGCCCGGGCTGCCGTGCCGCAGCCAAGACGCTCAGTCGAGCCAGGCCATCATCAGCAAGCCCAGGCCCACACACACCAGCCCGAAAAAGCGCAACTGGCCGTCGCGCAGCGTCATCAGCCGGCTGAAGGTGTCGCGCCAGCGGCCGGGGGCCAGCAGCGGCAGCAAGCCCTCGAGCACCAGCACCCAGGCCAGTGCGGCCAGAAACGCGTCGCTGTCCATGGTTCAGGCCGCTTGCGGGCTGGGTCGCGGCAGCGCAGCGCACATCAGGCGCCGGCGCTGCCCGGCGTTCACTTGCGTGGCGCTGCGGCGGGAGCGGCGCCACCCGGGCCGCCGTTGCGGAAGGTGCGGAAGAACTCGGAGCCCGACGGGTCGAGCACCATCACGTCGCTCTTCTTGTTGAAGCTGGCCTTGTAGGCCTCGAGGCTGCGGTAGAACTGCGCGAACTGCGGGTCGCGACCAAATGCGTCGGCATACAGGCGCGCGGCTTCGGCGTCGCCCTCGCCCTTGATCTTCTGCGCATCGCGGTAGGCGTTTGCCACCGTCACCTCGCGCTGGCGGTCGGCGTCGGCGCGGATCTTCTCGCCCTCGGCCGCACCGGTGGAGCGCAGCTCGTTGGCCACGCGCTTGCGCTCGGCTTCCATGCGCCGGTACACCGACTCGGTGATGGTGTCCACATAGTCGGCGCGCGTCAGGCGCACGTCGACGATCTCGATGCCCCACTTGCGGTTGCGCACCTTCTCGAGCACCTCGCGCTGCACGTCGGTCATCAGCAGTTCGCGCTTGGTCGAGATGAGCTCGCGCACCGTGCGCTTGCTGATCTCTTCCTGGAAGGCGTTGCGCACCTCGCGTGCCAGCTGGCTGGCGCCCGCGCGCTCGTCCAGGCCGAGGGCACGGATGTATTCCGACGGGCTGGTGATGCGCCAGCGCACGTACCAGTCGATCACCAGGCGCTGCTTCTCGGCGGTGAGCACCGGCTCGGTGTCGGTGCTGTCCAGCGTGAGCAGGCGCTTGTCGATGTAGCTGACATTCTGGAACGGCGGCGGCAGCTTGAAGTTGAGCCCCGGCTCGGTGATGACGTCCTTGATCTGGCCCAGCGAATAGACCACGCCGAACTGGCGCTGGTCCACCACGAAGATCATGGAACTGAGCAGGCCCAGCAGCAGCAGGGCCGTGGTGACGATGAAGCCGATCTTGTTCATGGTGTGTGGCTCCGTTCAGCGCGACTCGCGGTCACGGGTGCGGCTGGCATCGCGGCCGCGGGCATCGGCGCCGGCGGCAGCACCGGCACCCGCGGGCGCTGCCGGCGCCGTGGTGGCCGGGGCCGGCGCCAGATCGGCAGCCACGCCCCCCTGCGCGGTCTGCTGCAGGATCTTGTCGAGCGGAAGGTACAGCAGGTTCGACCCCTGACGCGACTCCACCAGCACCTTGGTCACGCCCGAGTAGATGTCCTGCATGGCTTCGAGGTACAGCCGGTCACGCGTGACCTGCGGCGCCTTCTGGTATTCGGTGAGGATCGAGCGGAAGCGCTGCGCGTCACCCTGCGCCCGTGCGGTGATGCGCGCCTTGTAGCCCTCGGCCTCTTCCTTCAGGCGCGAGGCGCTACCCACCGCGCGCGGGATCACGTCGTTGGCGTAGGCCTGGGCCTCGTTCTTGGCGCGCTCACGCTCCTGCCCGGCCTTGAGCACGTCGTCAAAAGCGGCCTGCACCTGCTCGGGCGGGCGGACGCCGCCTTGCTGCAGGTTGATGCCGACGATCTCCACGCCCACCTTGTAGCGGTCCAGGATGGTCTGCATCAGCGAGCGCACGCGCGGGCCGATCTGCTCGCGCTCTTCGCCCAGCACCGCATCCATCTTCATCTTGCCGACCACCTCGCGCACCGCGGTTTCGGCCGCCTGCACCACCGCCTCGGCCGGGTTACGGCTCTCAAACAGGAAGGCGCGTGCGTCGCTCAGCCGGTACTGCACCGCGAACTTGATCTCGACGATGTTCTCGTCTTCGGTCAGCATCGCCGCCTCGCGCAGGCCGGTGGCACGGATCACGGTGTCGCGGCCGACATCGACCGAGCGGATCTGCGTGACGAACACGAGTTCATGCCGCTGCACCGGGTACGGCAGGCGCCAGTTGAAGCCGGCGCCCACGGTGGAGTGGTAGCGGCCGAACTGGGTGATGACCGCCTGCTGGCCTTCCTGCACGATGAAGAAGCCGGTGCCCAGCCAGATCAGCAGCGCCACAACGCCGATCAGGCCGGCGCCGATGCCGGCGCTGCGCATGTCGGGCTGAAAGCCGCCACCGCCGCCGCCAGAGCCACCGCCGTCACCGCCTTCGCGGCGCGGGCCCATGCCGGGCCGCCGGCCGCGCCCGCCGCCCAGCAGGCCGCTGAGCTTGCGGTTGAATTCGCGCCACAGTTCGTCCAGGTCGGGCGGGCCCTGGTTGGGGCCACGCGGGCCGCCGCCCTCGGGGCCACCCGAATGACCGGACGGGCCACCCTGGCCCCCACCCTGGCCACCCGCACCACGCGGCGCGCCCTGCGCGGGCTCGTCACGCGGACGCTCGGGGCGCGAGGCGTCGTTGCTGGCCGGCTCGGCCTTGCCCGCGTCAGGCGTGGCGGCGTCGTCGCCCCGGCCCCAACGCGGATCGTTGAGGTTGAACATCCCCAGCAGGCGGCGCTTGGCGCCGGGCCAGGACAGGCGAAGTGCAGGCAGGTTCATGCGCGTCAGTCAGAAATCGATACGGATTGTGCCCAATCAGGGCCGGCCCTCTGCCGAAGGGGTTTCCATGGGGGGCTGGTCCCGGCCGGGGGCCGTCTCCAGCGGCGCCGCAGCGGCGCCGGCGTGGCGCCCCGCCGCCTCGGACAGCACGGCGCGCAGCGCCGCCAGCCCGCTGCCGTCGCGCGCGCTCACGAACACCCGCGCAAGCGAGCGGCCTTCGAGCTCGGCGTGGTCACGCAGCTGGCGCGGCCGCCGTGTCTCGTCGATGGCGTCGAGCTTGTTGAACACCAGCACCTGGGGAATGTCCTGCGCTCCGATCTCGGCCAGCACCCGCTGCACCTCGCGCATCTGCTCGGGATGTTCGGCATTGGCCGCATCCACCACATGCAGCAGCAAGTCGGCATCGGCCGCCTCCTGCAGTGTGGCCTCGAAGGCCTCAACCAGGCCATGAGGCAGGTCACGGATGAAGCCGACCGTGTCGGACAGCGACACCGAGCGCGCCACATCGCCCAGGTACAGCTGGCGCGTGGTGGTGTCCAGCGTCGCGAACAGCTGGTCGGCGGCATAGGCACGCGCCTTGACCAGCGCATTGAACAAGGTGGACTTGCCGGCGTTGGTGTAGCCCACCAGGGAGATGCTGAAGGTGTCGCGGCGGTCGCGCTGGCGGCGCTGGGTGTGGCGCTGGCGCTTGACCTTCTCCAGCCGCTCGCGGGTGCGCTTGATCGCGTCGCCGATCATGCGGCGGTCCAGCTCGATCTGCGTCTCGCCCGGGCCGCCGCGCGCGCCGATGCCGCCGCGCTGGCGCTCCAGGTGCGACCAGCGCCGCACCAGCCGCGTGCTGAGGTACTGCAGCCGCGCCAACTCGACCTGCAGCTTGCCTTCGTGGCTGCGGGCGCGCTGCGCAAAGATTTCCAGGATCAGCAGCGTGCGGTCGTTCACCGGCAGGCCGATGTGGCGCTCAAGGTTGCGCTGCTGCGCCGGGCTGAGCGACTGGTCGAACAGCACCTCGGTGGCGCCTGATTCGGCCGCCAGCGCCTTGATCTCATCGGCCTTGCCGCTGCCGACGAACAGCGCCGCATCGGGCGCCCGGCGCTTGCAGACCAGCCGCGCAGCGGGCGTGAGGCCGGCGGTCTGCGCCAGCAGGCCCAGCTCTTCCAGGCCGTGGTCGAAGTGCGCAAGCCCCAGGTCCACGCCCACCAGCACGGCAGCGGCCGCAGGCAACTGGGTGGAATGCGATGAGTGGCCCCGGCCGGCGGTGGCAGGCGCAGGCACCGGCGCAGAACCGCCAGCAGATGCGACCGCGGCGGCCGCAGCCGCGCGTGGGTCTGCGCCTGGGGGGCTCAAGCGGCTCAAGCCGCGGGAGGCTCGCCGCCCTCAGCGCCGGTCGAGAAGCTGACCGGGCGGCCGGGCACGATGGTCGAGATGGCGTGCTTGTAGACCATCTGCGTCACCGTATTGCGCAGCAGCACCACGTACTGGTCGAAGGATTCGATCTGGCCCTGCAGCTTGATGCCGTTGACCAGATAGATCGAGACCGGAATGTGCTCGCGGCGCAGCGCGTTCAAAAACGGGTCTTGTAGAAGCTGCCCTTTGTTGCTCACGATATTCTCCGTGTTCCGTACGAAATGAGAGGCGGACACATTAACACATTGTGTGTCGGCGTGTCGGTCTCAGCCGGCCTCGCGGTCCGCGTACGGGTTCTTCGAGGTCTTCATCTCGATGCGAAGCGGCGTGCCGACCAGCTTGAACTCCTTGCGGAAGCGGCCTTCGAGGAAGCGCTTGTACGCATCGGTCACATGCTCGAGCGAATTGCCGTGCACCACGATCACCGGCGGGTTCATGCCGCCCTGGTGCGCATAGCGCAGCTTGGGGCGGAACATGCCGGCGCGCTTGGGCGCCTGGAACTGCACCGCCTCTTGCAGCAGGCGGGTGAGCTGCGGCGTGGGCATCTTGCACATGGCCGAGCGGTGGGCCGAGATGATCGAGTCCCACACCCCGCCCAGGCCCTGGCGCTTCTTGGCCGAGATCAGGTGCAGGTCGGCGAACTTCAGGAAGGCCAGCCGGCTTTCGATCGAGCGCTGCAGCAGCTCGCGCTGGTAGTCGTCCACTGCGTCCCACTTGTTGACCGCCAGCACCACCGCGCGGCCGCTTTCCAGGATGTAGCCGGCGATGTGCGCGTCCTGGTCGGTCACGCCCTGGGTCGCATCCAGCAGCAACAGCACCACGTGCGCCGACTCGATCGCCTGCAGCGTCTTGACCACCGAGAACTTCTCGATCGCCTCGAACACCTTGCCCTTGCGGCGCAGGCCGGCAGTGTCGATCAGCTCGAACTTCTGGCCCTTGCGCTCAAACGGCACGCGGATCGCGTCGCGGGTGGTGCCGGGCATGTCGAAGGCCACCAGCCGCTCTTCGCCCAGCCAGGTGTTGATCAGCGTGGACTTGCCGACGTTGGGCCGGCCCGCCACCGCCAGGCGGATCACGCCATCGTCTTCGGCGGCAGCGTCTTCATCCTCTTCGGGCAGGTTCAGCGGCTCCAGCGCCAGGTCCACCAGGCTGCGGATGCCCTGCCCGTGCGCCGCCGACACCGGATGCACATCGCCCAGGCCCAGCTCGTAGAAGTCGGCGGTCTGCGCGCCCTCCTGCATGCCCTCGGCCTTGTTGGCCGCCAGCACACAGGGCTTGCCCAGGCGGCGCAGGTAGCGCGCGATGTCGTGGTCCTGCGCCGATACGCCGGCGCGTGCATCGACCACGAAGATCACCACATCGGCTTCGGCCACCGCCTGGCGCGTCTGCTTGGCCATCTCCATGTAGATGCCGGTCTCGGCGGTGGGCTCGAAGCCGCCGGTGTCGATCACGATGAACTCGTGCTTGCCCTGGCGGCCGTTGCCGTAGTGGCGGTCGCGGGTGAGGCCGGCGTAGTCGGCCACGATCGCGTCGCGCGACTTGGTCAGGCGGTTGAACAGCGTGGACTTGCCGACATTGGGTCGGCCCACCAGCGCAATGACGGGCTTCATGGCCATGACGGGATTGCAGCCTGGATCAAGTGCGTACGGGGCAAGGGCAGCCGGGGCGCCGCGCTCGGGACGGCGCGCAGGCCCTCAGTCCGGCACGAAGCCGTACACGCCGCCGGCGCGGGTGGTGACCACCAGCGTCTGCCCGGCAACGGCCGGCGTGGCGAGGATGGCGCTGCCGTCGGTCGCAAGGCGGTTCAGCGGCGAGCCGTCCTCGCGCGACATCAGGTGAACAAAGCCGTTGCCGTCGCCCACGATGACCGAGCGGCCCAGGCCCAGCGGCGCGCTGAGCTGGCGCCAGCGCAAGCGCTCGCTCGTCCACAGCACCTTGCCGGTGGCACGCTCCCATGCGCGGATGCGGCCGTCGCTTTCTGCGCCGAACACCGCGCGGTCGTCACCCGACAGGCCGGTGGCGCCGTTGGCAGACTGGCTCCACAGCACCGTGCCGCGCTGCGCGTTGACGCAACCCACGCCCGCCTGGAAGGCGCGCGCGCACAGCGTGTCGCCAGAGCGAGCGACCCCCTGCACGATGTCGGCCAGGCGCTCCACTTCGTTGGTGCCGCGTGGCGTGGCAATGGGTGCCTCCCATCGCACCGAGCCGTCGGCTGGATTCATGCCGACAAGCCGGCTCGACAGGCCCGCCACCAGCGTGTCGCCAAAAGCCATCAGGGCACCGGGCTGGCGCAGCACCAGCGCCTCGCCGCGGCGGCTTTGCGTCCACAACCGGCGTCCGGTGGCGCCATCAAAGGCCAGCACCGAGCGGTCTGCCGCCAGCACGAACACGCGCTCGCCGGCCACCAGCGGAGCGGTCAGCACCTGCGCGGGCAGGCGCTGGCGCCAGGCTTCCTTGCCCTCGCGCAGCGCCACCAGATCGTTGCTGCGGGTGACCACCGCACTGGTGCGGCCGTCGCTGCCCACGCCGGCCGACACCGGCGCGCCCACGCTGGTACGCCACAGGTCGCGGCCGGTCTGTGCATCGATGCCGGCGACCGTGCCGTCGCCCGACGCGACGACCACCTGCGTGCCAACCACCGCGGTCTGCAGGCCGAAGTCCACCGGGCCCACCCGCGCCGACCAGGCCTGCTTGACGCCGATCAGCGCCGGCACCGGCCCGAGCTCTGCGGGCTTGGGACGCTCTGACTTGCTGGCGCACCCCGCCAGCGAGAGCACACCCGCCACCAGCACGGCGGACAACGCCGCCGACAGGCCGGTGCCCCGCCCGTGCGCCCGCGGCAAGCGGCGAGCGATGCCAGCCACCTGTGGCCTCATGACTTGGCCCCCGATGCGGCCGGATCGACGCCCAGCGCATTGAGCTTGACCTCCACGATGCGGCGGTAGTCGGAATCGGCGCCCAAGGCCTGCCAGGCCTTGGTGAATTCGGCGCGTGCCTCGGCCGCCTTGCCGGTGAGCATCAGCAGGTCGCCGCGCCGGTCGGCGGCCAGCGCGTTGAACTCGGCAGGAAACGATGCCGACAACACCTTGAGTGCCTCGTCGTACTGCTTACCGTCAGCCAGCATGCCCGCAAGCCGAAGCCGCGCGATCGCCTGGTGGCCGGCATCCCCGCCCTGCTCGGCCGCCCAGCGCAGGGCGGCCAGGGCTTCGGTGGTCTTGCCGTTGTCGCTGAGCATGCGCGCCTGCAGCAGCGCCGCCTGGCTGGCGTAGGGGGTGGACGCATGGCCCTGGCGCAGGTCGCTCACGCTGCGCTCGAGCGCGGCGAGGTCCTTGCGCTGCGCGGCCTCGGTGGCGGCATCGAACATCGCCGCGGCCTTGGCCGCCTGCTGGCGCTGCCACCAGTTCCAGCCGTTCCAGGCCGCGTAGGTGCCCAGCACGATGATCAGCAGCCAGGTGATCAGGTTGCCGTACTGCTTCCAGAAATGCTTGAACTGATCAAGCTGTTCCTGTTCTTCGAGGTCGAGGTTGTTGGCCATGGTGTCAGGCGTTGGAAGCCCCGGATTGTAGGGACGCGGCCCAGACCGCCACATCGGACAGCGCGCGACGCGACTGCGCGCCGCTGCCGTCGCGCAGCGCCTTCACCGTCACTTCGCCGGCGGCGAGCTCGTCGCCACCGAAGATCAGCGCAAACGCCGCGCCGCTGGCGTCGGCCTTCTTGAACTGCGACTTCATGCTGCCCAGCCCTTCGCCGGTGCCCGCATGCATCTGCACCCGCACGCCCGCGGCGCGCAGCGACTGCAGCGTCTTCATCGCCACCGGCAGCGCCGCGGCATCGGGGATGACCGCGTAGGCGTCGAGCACCGGTGCAGGCACCGCGGCCTCTTGCGTCTTGAGCAGCTCGAGCACCCGCTCGATGCCCAAGCCCCAGCCCACAGCCGGCGTCGGCTTGCCGCCCAGGATCTCGAACAGCCCGTCGTAGCGGCCACCGCCGCACAGCGTGCCCTGCGCACCCAGTTCGGTGGTGATGAACTCGAACACGGTGTGGCTGTAGTAGTCCAGGCCGCGCACCAGGCGCGGGTTCACCGTCCACTGGATGCCGCAGGCACTCAGCAGGGCCTTGACTGTGTCGAAGTGCTTGAGCGAGGCCTCGCCGAGGTAGCTCAGCAGTTGCGGTGCGGCTTGCACCATCTCCTGCATCTGCGGGTTCTTGGTGTCCAGGATGCGCAGCGGGTTGGTGTGCAGGCGGCGCTTGGCATCCTCGTCCAGCACCTCGGCATGCTTTTCGAAGTGCGCGATGAGTGCCTCGCGGTGCGCGCGCCGCTCGGCCGCAACACCCAGGCTGTTGAGCTCAACCCGCACGTTGCGGATGCCCAGTTCGTCGAACAGTTGCTGCGCCAGCAGCATCAGTTCCGCATCCACCTCCGGCCCGGCAAAGCCCAGTGCCTCGGCGCCCAGTTGATGGAACTGGCGGTAGCGGCCGCGCTGCGGACGCTCGTGGCGGAACATCGGGCCGGTGTAGTACAGCCGCTTGCCGCCGTCATACGTCAGGTTGTGCTCGATGGCCGCGCGCACCACGCCGGGCGTGTTCTCCGGGCGCAGCGTCAGGTGCTCGCCGTTGAGCTTGTCCTCGAAGGAGTACATCTCCTTCTCGACGATGTCGGTGGTCTGCCCGGTGCCGCGCACGAACAGCGCGGTGGGCTCGACCACCGGCGTGCGCACATTGCGGTAGGCGTGGCGCGCCATCAGGCTGCGCACCTTGTCCTCGAACCATTCCCAGCGCGCCGAATCGGGCGGCAGGATGTCGTTCATGCCTTTGACGGCACTGATCTTGTCGGCCATGGAAAAAAAGCGGCTCAGGCGGCGGTGGTCGCGCGCTGGCCGAAGCGTTGTTCGATGTAGTTCTCGACGATGCGGTGGAACTCCTGCGCGATGCCTTCGCCGCGCAGGGTGAGTGCCTTCTCGCCATCAATGAAGACCGGCGCCGCCGGCGCCTCGCCGGTGCCCGGCAGGCTGATGCCGATATCGGCATGCTTGCTCTCCCCCGGGCCGTTGACGATGCAGCCCATCACCGCGACCTTCAGGTTTTCCACGCCCGGGTACCTGGCGCGCCACACCGGCATCTGCGCACGCAGGAAGTCATCGATCTGCTTGGCCAGTTCCTGGAAGGTGGTGCTGGTGGTGCGGCCGCAACCCGGGCAGGCGGTGACGCTGGGCACGAAGATGCGCAGGCCCAGCGACTGCAAAATTTCGGAGGCGATCACCACCTCTTGCGTGCGCGACTCGCCCGGTTGGGGCGTGAGGGACACGCGGATGGTGTCGCCGATGCCTTCTTGCAGCAGGATGCCGAGCGCGGTGGACGAGGCCACCGTGCCCTTGGTGCCCATGCCGGCTTCGGTCAGGCCCAGGTGCAGCGCGTAGTCGCAGCGCCGCGCCAGTTCGCGGTACACGGCAATCAGGTCCTGCACGCCGCTGACCTTGCACGACAGGATGATCTGGTTGCCGTCCATGCCCATCTCTTCGGCGCGTTTGGCCGACTCGATGGCCGAGGTGACCAGCGCCTCGTACATCACGCTGCGCGCTTCCCAGGGCTCGGCACGCTTCGCGTTCTCATCCATCAGCTGCGCCAGCAGCTCCTGGTCGAGGCTGCCCCAGTTCACGCCGATGCGCACCGGCTTGTTCCACTTCATTGCCGCTTCGATCATCTGGCCGAACTGGCGGTCGCGCTTGTCGCCCTTGCCGACGTTGCCGGGGTTGATGCGGTACTTGGACAGCGCCTCGGCGCAGGCCGGGTATTCGGTCAGCAGACGGTGGCCGTTGTAGTGGAAGTCGCCGATCAGCGGGACGTCCACACCCATGCGGTCGAGCTGCTCGCGGATGTAGGGCACCGCCTGCGCCGCCTCGGGCGTGTTGACGGTGATGCGCACCTTCTCGGAGCCGGCCACGGCCAGTTCCTTGACCTGGATGGCGGTGGCCACCGCATCTTCGGTGTCGGTGTTGGTCATCGACTGCACGCGCACCGGCGCGTCGCCGCCGACGGTGACCACGCGCGAACCCCAGACCACGCGCGCCTGGCGGGTGCGCCGGCGCTGGGGCGCCACAGGAAGGATCGGCAGGCAGTCGCTCATCATTTCACCTCGAAGCGGGCCACATTGTCGCGCGTGGACGCACCCACGTCGAAGGGCTGTCCGCGCACACTGACCTGCACCCGGTCGGCCCGGCCCACCGTCACCTTCAGTGGCGGCGTGCCGTTGGCCACCGCCGCGTCGCCCGCCTGCAGCGTGCCGCGCTGCAGCACGGCCCCCTTGCCGTCGATGACCTCGATCCAGGTGGAGCCGCTGGCGCTCAGGCGCAGCATGGACACGCCCGCCGGTGGGGCGGGCGGCGTCGACGCGGGAGTGGGTGATGGAACGGCCGCCGGGGCTGGCGCCAGGTTGGGCGCCGCGTTGGGCACCGGATTGGCAGCTGCGGTGGGCACCTGGTTGGGCGCAGGGGCTGCAGGCACAGCGGGCACCGCCGGCTCGACCACTATCGACGGCGCAGGGGCCGCTGCCGTCGCTGCCGTCGCTGCCGTCGCTGCCGTCGCTGCCGTCACGGCAGGCGCGGATGGCGCGGATGGCGCGGCTGCCACCGACGGGCCGCTGCCGCTTGCCCCCGGCGCCTCAGCGGTAGCGGCTGCGCCGGGGGCGGGCTCGGGCCAGACCACGAAGGCCAGCGCCCCCAGCAGCAACAGCACGACCACCCAGGTCACCGGCTGGCGCAGCACTGAGCCCGCGCCCGCCACACTGACCGGACTTGCGCCGCTGGCCATCTGCGCCAGGCTCGCTTGCGCGCCGAGCGCCGGCGCGTCGGCCTGAGGCTGCAGCGCCAGAATCGGTTGCGGGTCGACACGCAATTGCCGGCACACCGACAGCGTGAGCGTGCGCACGAAGGTGGCGTCGGTCAGCTCGGCGTGGCGGTCGGCCTCCAGCGCTTCGAGCCTGCGCACCGGCACCTTGAGCGTGGCGGCCAGCGCGCCGATATGCAGGCCGGTGCGCTCGCGCGCGGCACGCAGCATCGCGCCGGGTGAGGTGCGGCCGTCGCCTGCGGCGCTGGCGGCTGCGGCCTCACTCATCGAACGCCCCACGCTGGTACGAGGCGAACTCGCGTGACTGCGGAAAGCGGCGGGCCAGCTGCTCGCCGAGCTGCTCCATCGCCGTGCGGTCTTCCATCGCGCGCTCGACCTTGACACCCAGCCACAGCGATTCGGCGTTGGCGAACTCGCCGTTGTTCAGGCGCCGGATGTAGAACTGCGCGCGTACCTTCTCGCCACGCTCGAACAGCAGCTTGGCCAGATTGAAGCCGGTGATCGGGTTGCCGGCGTCCAGCTCGTACGAACGCGCCAGCGAGCGCTCGGCTTCGGCGCGCTGCCCGGCGCGTGCCTGGCACAGGCCCAGCGTCATCAGCGTCTTGGCGCGGCCGGGGTACAGCGGGCTGGCCAGCGCTTGTTCGAAGTGGCGCTGTGCATCGGCAAAGCGTCGCTGCTCGCACAGGAACCAGCCCAGGTTGTGCAGCGTGTCGGCGTCGCGCGGGTTCAGCGCCACCGCACGGCGAAAGCTTTCTTCGGCCTGGCGCGGGTCGCTCAGGCGCATGAAGATCAGGCCGCGCAGGTTGAACGCATCCGCGTAGGTCGGGTCGGCCACCAGCGCCTGCTTGATCTCGTCGAGCGCGACGGTGATCTGGCCCTGCTCGAAGTAGTTCACTGCGAGCTCGGTGCGGATGCGGGCGCGCTTGCGGGCCTCGCTCTCGTCCGACGCAGTGATGATGTCGGTGGCGGGCACGCTGCTGGCTGAAGGCGACGTGGCGCAGCCGCTCAAGGCGCCCGCCAGCGCGGCAAACAGCACGCACGCTGCCCATGGCGCCGCTGCGTGGATCACTGCCTTGCCCCGTCCCCCGATCGTGTGTCTCATTTGACTTCTGTCTCCGCACCCGCACCCTGAACCGAGTGGCCGCCCTGGCCTGTCTGGCCGGTCGGCTCGATGCGGATGGTACGACGTTTGGCCATGCGGTCGGCCGCGCCGGTGCGGTCCTGCACCTCGCCGGCGAGCTGGCCGCAGGCCGCGTCGATGTCGTCGCCACGGGTCTTGCGCACGGTGGTGACGATGCCGGCGTCGAGCAGCACCTTGGCGAAGGCCTTGACCCGCGCATCGGGTGAACGCTTCAGGCCCGACTGCGGGAACGGATTGAACGGAATCAGGTTGAGCTTGCACGACACGCGCTCGCGCCGCACCAGATCCACCAGCTGGCGGGCGTGGTCGTCGCTGTCGTTCACGCCGTCGAGCATGCAGTACTCGAAGGTGATGAAGTCGCGCGGCGCGGGCTCAAGGTAGCGGCGGCAGGCAGCCATCAGCTCGGCCAGCGGGTACTTGCGGTTCAGCGGCACCAGGTCGTCGCGCAGCGCATCGGCGGGTGCATGCAGCGACACTGCCAGCGCCACCGGGCAATCGGCGGCCAGCCGGTCCATCATCGGCACCACGCCCGAAGTCGACACGGTGACGCGCCGGCGCGACAGGCCGTAGCCGTGGTCGTCGAGCATGGCGCGCAGTGCAGGCACCAGCGCGGCGTAGTTCTGCAGCGGCTCGCCCATGCCCATCATCACCACGTTGGAGATGACGCGCTCATCGGTCTTCAGGTGGCGGCGCAGGAAGTGCTCTGCAAACCACAGCTGCGCGAGGATCTCGCCGGTGGAGAGATTTCGGCTGAAGCCCTGGTGGCCGGTGGAGCAGAAGCGGCAGCCGACCGCGCAGCCGGCCTGGGACGACACGCACAGCGTGCCGCGGTCGTCCTCAGGAATGAACACCGACTCGACCGCATTGCCGCCGCCGACGTCAAACAGCCACTTGATGGTGCCGTCGGCCGACTCGTGCTGCGACAGCACAGACAGCGGCGTGATGGCCGCGCAGGCCTTGAGCTTGTCGCGCAGCGACTTGGCCAGATCGCTCATCTGGTCGAAGTCGCTGGCACCCTTTTGATGAATCCAGCGGAACAGCTGGGTGGCGCGAAAGCGCTTTTCCCCAAGCCGCTCGCAGAATGCGGCCAAGCCCTCGAGGTCGAAGTCGAGCAGGTTGGCCGTCATGTCATGGCAAAGCGCGCCTCAGCGCGAATACACGTTCATGCCGGGGAAGAAGAACGCCACTTCGACGGCAGCGGTCTCGGGCGCGTCGGAGCCGTGCACCGCGTTGGCGTCGATGCTGTCGGCGAAGTCGGCGCGGATGGTGCCCGGTGCGGCCTTCTTCGGGTCGGTGGCGCCCATCAGGTCGCGGTTCTTCAGGATGGCGCCTTCGCCTTCCAGTGCCTGGATCATCACCGGGCCGGAGATCATGAAGTCCACCAGGTCCTTGAAGAATGGGCGCGCCTTGTGCACCGCGTAGAACTGCTCGGCCTCGCCGCGCGACAGGTGCACCATCTTGGCGGCAACGATCTTCAGGCCGGCCTTCTCGAAGCGGGCGTAGATCTGGCCGATGACGTTCTTGGCGACGGCGTCGGGCTTGATGATGGACAGGGTGCGTTCGATGGCCATGATGGTTTTCCGTGGGTCTATGGTGAATCTGCGCACAAGGCGGCATGCCTCCCATCAGGCACCGTCTTGCGCAAAGCCTTGGATTTTAGCCCGGCAGGGGCGCCCCTGCCGCGGCAAAGGATGGCGCTCAGCGCCGGCCGCGCCCGCCGCCGCCTCGCGGCTTGCCGCCCGGCCCGCCCGGGCCACGGCCACCCCCAGCCGCACCGCCTCGCCCCTGGCGCTGGCGGCTGAAGCTGTCAGCGCCGATGTAGCCAAGCGAGGTGCGCATCGGGTCGGGCTGTCCACCCTGCCCCGGGCCTGCGCCCGAACCCTGCCCTGCACCGCCCTGACGCCGGCGCCCAGCCGAGCCCTGTGGCCCCATCCCTGCGCCGGGGCCGCCCATGCCGGCACCCTTCAGCGGGGGCTGCGACGGGCGCGGGCCCTTGCCGCGACGGCGGTTGCGGCCACTTCCTGCGCCTCCCGGGCCTCCCGCGCCGCCCTGGGCCCCTGCGCCCTGCCCGTCACGCGGGCGTCTGCGCTGGCCCGCTTCGCTGCCCGCTGCTTGCGCCAGCGAGCGGATGTCGCGTTCGTCGAGTTCGACAAACTCGCCGCGACGCAGGCCACGCGGCAACACCATCGCGCCATAGCGGATGCGGATCAGCCGGCTGACCGCATGGCCCACCGCCTCGAACATGCGGCGCACCTCGCGGTTACGCCCCTCGGAAATCGTCACCCGGTACCAGCAGTTGGCGCCCTCGCCGCCGCCATCGGCGATCGAGCCGAACTGCGCGCTGCCGTCGTCCAGGGGCACGCCGTCCAGCAGCCGCTGGCGCTCCTCGTCCGACAGCGGGCCAAGCACGCGCACCGCGTACTCACGCTCCAGGCCGAAGCGCGGATGCATCAGCCGGTTGGCCAGCTCGCCCGAACTGGTGAACAGCAGCAGGCCTTCGGTGTTGAGGTCCAGCCGCCCGACCGACTGCCACTTGCCCTGCTGCAGACGCGGCAGCTTGCGAAACACGGTGGGGCGGTTCTGCGGGTCGTCGTGGGTGACCACCTCGCCCGCGGGCTTGTGATACGCGATCACCCGCGGCGGCGGCGGATCGATGCGCACGCGGATCGGCTTGCCGTTGACCTTGATCTGGTCGCCAAACTGGATGCGCTGACCGATGTGCGCCGGCTCGTTGTTGACCGAGATGCGGCCCTCGAGGATGAGCTGCTCCATCTCCAGCCGCGATCCGAGGCCGGCCTGCGCCAGCACCTTGTGCAGCTTGGGGGTCTCGGGCTGCGGCGCCAGCACCCGCTTGGGCGGCTCGGCCGGGGCATGCTCCTGCTCGGCGTCGAATTCGCCGCTGATCACATCGGCAAAGCGCGAGGCACTTGCGTCTTCGTCTTTGTCCTCTTCCTTGTCCTCGACCGCTTGCCTGGCGGTGTGGCCCGATGCTGCCTGCCCCGGCTCGTGTGGACCCTCCTGTGCGGACGGTGCCTGCTTTGGCACCGCAGGCGGCTCGGGCGCCAGATCATCGGCAAGCTCAGCCGGCGACCCGGGCGGAACTTCAGGCGAATGCGGGTCGGGGGTGTTCATGCAGCGGCGTCCGGGTCGGGGTCGGGGTCGGGGCTGCCGTCGCTGCCCTGCGCGGGCGGCTCATCCGTCGGCTCGCTCGCCAGCGTCTCCGCCTGCTGAGCCTCGTCATCTTGCGACTCGTCATCTTGCGGCTCGTCGTCTTGCGCCTGCTCCAGCACATCCAGTTGCACCGGCGTGCCGTCACCCAAAGCACCCAACAGGCCAGCCACGCCCGCGATGTCGCCACTGCCGCCGGGTGAGTCGAGCGCGGGCAACTGGTCCAGCGAAGCCAGCCCCAGGTCATCGA
>JBDLRH010000150.1:0-69584 GCA_039800165.1 Pseudomonadota bacterium | reverse complement strand
CCATGCGCAAAGCCGGACGGCACCCACAGCTGGCGGTGGTTGTCGGCCGACAGCTCCACGCCCGCCCATTGCCCGAAGCGCGGCGAGCTGCGGCGCATGTCCACCGCGACATCGAACACCGCGCCCGCCACCACGCGCACCAGCTTGCCCTGCGGCTGCACGATCTGGTAATGCAAGCCGCGCAGCACACCATGTGCCGAGCGCGAGTGGTTGTCCTGCACGAAGGGCAGGCTCACGCCGGTGGCCTGCGCAAAGGCCCGGGCGTTCCAGCTTTCCATGAAGAAGCCGCGCGCGTCACCGAACACCTTCGGCTCGATGATCAGCACTTCGGGCAGCGAGGTGGGGATGACGTTCATGCGTGGTGCTTACCAGGCAGTTGGCGGGGCGCAGGCGCTCAGGCGCGGCCGTCGGCCAGCGCCAGCAGGTAGTTGCCGTAGCTGCTCTTGGCCAGGGGCTCGCCCAAACGGCGCAGCTGCGCGGTATCGATCCAGCTGTTGCGCCAGGCCACCTCTTCGGGGCAGGCCACCTTCAGGCCCTGGCGTGCCTCCAGCGTGTGGATGAACTGCGCGGCCTCCAGCAGGCTGTCGTGCGTGCCGGTGTCCAGCCACGCAAAGCCGCGACCCATGGTTTGCACGCTCAGCTGGCCTTGCTGCAGGTAGTGCTGGTTGACGGTGGTGATCTCGAGCTCGCCGCGCGCCGACGGCTTGACCGACGCCGCGATATCGCACACCTGCGTGTCGTAGAAATACAGGCCGGTCACCGCAAAATTGCTTTGCGGCGCCTTGGGTTTTTCTTCGATGGAGGTGGCGCGGCCCTCGGCGTCGAAGGCCACTACGCCATAGCGCTCGGGGTCTTTCACGTGGTACGCGAACACGGTGGCACCTGCGGTCTGGGTATCGGCTTCGTGCAGCAGCTTGACCAGATCGTGCCCGTGAAAGATGTTGTCGCCCAGCACCAGTGCGCTGGGCGAATCGCCCACAAAGTCGCGACCGATGATGAACGCCTGAGCCAGCCCCTCGGGGCGCGGCTGCACGGCATAGCGGATGCTCATGCCCCAGGCGCTGCCGTCGCCCAGCAGCTGCTCGAAGCGCGGCGTGTCTTGCGGCGTGCTGATCAGCAGCACCTCGCGGATGCCGGCCAGCATCAACGTGGTCAGCGGGTGATAGACCATCGGCTTGTCATACACCGGCAGCAACTGCTTGCTGATGGCCAGCGTGGCCGGGTGCAGCCGCGTGCCGGCGCCGCCAGCCAGGATGATGCCCTTGCGGCGCGAGGTGTGGGGAGGGTGCGGGGGCATGATGGGCGGGTGATGGAGGGGGCAGGGCGCAGGGTCAACAGCAAGGGGCTTTCATGCGCTGCGGGTGGTTGCCGTGGCCAGCGCGGCAAGCTCGGCCACGACGGCATCCACGCCCTGCTGCCAGGCTGGCATGGTCAGCCCGAAAGCGCGCTCCAGGCGGCTTGCGTCCATGCGCGAATTGTGCGGGCGCTTTGCCGCGGTGGGGTAGTCGGCAGAGGCGATGGGTTCGATCGCTGCGGCGCGGGCCTTGATAGGCAGGCCGTGCTGCGCCGCTTGCTCGACGATGCGCTGCGCATAGGCATGCCAATTCGTCTCGCCGCGCGGCGACAGGTGGTAAGTGCCGGCGAGTGCGCGTGACTCGGCATCAGGTGCGGCACACAGGGTGCGCAGCGCATGTGCGGTGACGTCTGCAATCAGCGCCGCGCGTGTCGGCGCCCCGTGCTGGTCGGCCACCACGCGCAACTGGTCGCGCTGCTGCGCTGCGCGCAGGATGGACTTGAGGAAGTTCTGACCCCACGCCTCGAACACCCAGCTGCAGCGCAGGATGAGGTGCCGTGCGTGTGTGCTGCGGATGGCCTCTTCGCCCGCCAGCTTGCTCTGGCCATACGCATTGACCGGGCGCGTGGCATCGCTCTCGCGCCAGGGCTGGGTGCCGGTACCGTCGAACACATAGTCGGTGGAGTAGTGCACCAGCCAGGCATCGCAGTCGTGGGCGGCACGTGCCAGCGCGCCCACTGCGCTCGCATTGATTGCAAAGGCTCGCTCACGCTCGGCTTCGGCTTGGTCGACCGCCGTGTACGCGGCTGCGTTGACGATGGCCTGCGGCCGGATCTGCGCGATGCTGCGCACCAGCGCGTCGGGCTGTGACAGGTCACCGGTCAGGCCGGCGTATTGACGATGGCCTTCGCGGCCCAGGGCAATCACCTCGCCCAGGGGCGCCAGCGAGCGCTGCAGCTCCCATCCGACCTGGCCCTGCGGGCCCAACAGCACGATCTTCAAGGCGCGGTCGCCTCACCGGTGCGCGCGCCGTAGTTGTGCTCGACCCACTGCCGGTAGCTGCCGCTGGTGACCGACTCGACCCATGCGGCGTTGGACAGATACCACTGCACCGTCTGGCGCATGCCTTCGTCAAAGCCGACGGAGGGCGTCCACTTCAGCTCGCCTGCAATCTTGCGGTCGTCGATCGCATAGCGGCGGTCGTGGCCCGGGCGGTCCTTCACATGGGTGACCTGCGTCGCGTAGCTCTGTCGGTCAGCGCGCGGGCGCAGCTCATCGAGCAGTTTGCACAGGGTGTGCACCACCTGCAGGTTGGTGCGCTCGGAACGCCCACCGACGTTGTAGGTCTCGCCGACGGCGCCGCGCTCGAGCACCGCCATGATGGCCGCGCAGTGGTCGTCCACATGCAGCCAGTCGCGCACCTGCTGTCCGTCGCCGTACACCGGCAACGGCAGGCCCTTGAGCGCGTTGTGGATCATCAGCGGGATCAGCTTCTCGGGGAACTGGCGCGGGCCGTAGTTGTTGGAGCAGTTGGTGGTGAGCGTGGGCAGCCCGTAGGTGTGGTGGAACGCACGCACAAAGTGATCGGCCGCAGCCTTGGAGGCCGAATACGGGCTGTTGGGCTCGTACCGGTGGGTCTCGGCAAACGGCGCGTCGTTCGGGCCCAGCGTGCCGTACACCTCGTCGGTGGACACCTGCAGGAAGCGGAACGCCTGTGCTTGTTCGGCCGGCAGCGACTTCCAGTGATGGAGCGCCGCCTGAAGCAGGTTGAGGGTACCGAGCACATTGGTCTGGGCAAAGGCCTGCGGCCCGCTGATCGAGCGGTCCACGTGGCTTTCGGCCGCAAAGTGGACGATGGCGCGCGGCTGGTGTCCGGCCAACAGGCGCGTCACCAGTTCGGCGTCGCCAATGTCGCCCCGCACAAATTGGTAGCGGTCATCCCCCTGCAGGCTCGCCAGGTTGCCCGGGTGGCCCGCGTAGGTCAGCAAGTCGAGGTTGAGCACCGGCTCGCTGGCATGGGCCAGCCAGCGCAGCACGAACGCGGAGCCGATGAAGCCGCAGCCTCCGGTGATGAAAATCATGGGTGCTTCCGAGTTCGCCTGTCTAATCAGTACGGCTAGCGACGGTGAGGCTGGCGAACGCCCAGATTGTCGTTGCTTGGCGTCATCTTTCTGGCTGGAACCCCTCGGGCGCAAGCGGCACCGCTGTACTCGCATAATTTGGCGGATGGTAACTGTCTTGCTCGTCAGTCTGGCATTTGCGTTCGGTGCGGCTTTCTGGCTGATTCGCACCGCGCGCGAGCACCCCGAGACCTATGCCGAGCACCTGCCGCAGCGCTTTCATGTGGGGCATGTGCCGCGCCTGGGGGGCGTGGCCATGTTCGCGGGGTGTTCAGCCGGGTGGCTGTGGATGATGCTGTCCGAGCCGCTGGGCCTGCCTGGCCTGTTCCGTCTGGAGCCCTGGCGTGGCGGTGTGCTCTGGGCCCTGGCGGCGTTGGTGCTGGCCGGTGGCGTCTATGAAGACCTGACGCAGCGATTCTCGCCGCGCTGGCGGCTTTTGATGACGCTTGCTGCGGGCATCGCGGCCTGGGTGGTGCTGGATGTCTGCGTGCCGCGCATCGACCTGCCGGTGGTGGATGCGTGGTGGGGCGCGGTGGCGTGGCCCGGGGTGCTGCTGGCCATCCTGGCCATCGCCGGCTTGCCGCATGCCTTCAACCTGATCGACGGCTACAACGGCCTGGCCGCGATCGTGGCGCTGGTGATCTGCGCGGCACTGGCCTACGTGGCGCTGGTGGTGGGCGACCGCAATCTGGCGGCGGTGCTGGTGGTGATGGTGGGCGCGACGGCGGGCTTCCTGTTCTGGAACTATCCGCGCGGGCTGATCTTCGCCGGCGACGGCGGCGCCTACCTGTGGGGCCTGGTGATTGCCGTGGCCTCCATTCAACTGGTGCAGCAGCACGCGCGCGTGTCGCCGTGGTTCCCGATGCTGCTGCTGATCTACCCGGTGTGGGAGACGCTGTTCTCGATCTGGCGCAAGGCCGCGCGCGGGCAGTCGCCAGGCGTGGCCGATGCGCTGCACTTCCACCAGCTGATCTACCGGCGCATCGTGCGCGGCGTGTTCCACGACGATGAAGCGCGGCGCATGCTGATGCGCAACAACCGTACCTCGCCCTACCTGTGGGGCTTTGCGCTGCTGACCGTGGCGCCGGCGGTCCTGTTCTGGAACAACACGCCGGTGCTGGTGTTCTTCACCGTGCTGTTCGTCGTGTCGTACGTGTACGCCTACGTCAGCATCGTGCGCTTCAAGGTGCCGCGCTGGCTGCGGCGCTGAGGCCGCGGCCCTTCACTTCACCTTCGCTCCGATTTCACTCGGCCTTCACGCCCGCACGCACCAGCAGCGGGCCGAGCGTGTCGATCTCGCTCTTCAGGTGCGCGCGCAGCGCCTCGGGGCGAGCGCGGTCGGGCGCGACGGCGGCCACGCCCATCGCATCCAGGCGCGCCTTCACCTCGGGGTCGGCCACCGCCTTTTGCAGGGCGTCCGACAGCTTGTCGATCACCGCCTTGGGCGTGCCCTTGGGCGCGTACATGCCAAACGAGATGTTGATATCCATGTTGACACCGGCTTCGCTGGCGGCCGGCACCTCGGGCAGCGAAGGCAGGCGCGCCTTGCCCGCGGCGGCATAGGCGCGGATCTTGCCGGCCTTGACCTGCGGCACCGTGCCCGAGGTCTGGTCGCACAGCACATCCACCTGGCCGCCCACCAGGTCATTGAGCGCCGGGCCGGTGCCCTTGTACGGAATCTCGTTGAGCTTGACGTTCAGCGCGCTCATCAGCATCAGCCCGCACAGGTGCGACGCCGAGCCCACGCCCGCATGCGCCAGGCTCACCTTGCCCTGGTTGGCGCGCAGATAGGCCACAAATTCGTTGAGGTTGTTCGCCGGGAAGCCGTTGCGCGCCACCACCACCATCGGGCCGCTGGTGGCCGAGCCGATCGGCTCGAAGTCGTCCACCGGGTGGTAGGGCAGGCTCTTGAACATCGCCAGGTTGGTGGCGTGGCTCACGTGGATCATCAGCAGCGTGTAGCCGTCAGGCCGCGAACGCGCCACCTTGGCGGTGCCGATGGTTCCCGATGCGCCCGCCGGGTTGTCCACCACCACCTGCTGGCCCAGCGTCTTTTGCAGCGCGCCGGCAAACAGGCGGGTGATGGTGTCGCCCGGGCCACCCGGCGAGTACGGCATGGTCAGCGTGATCGGGCGGTTGGGGTAGTCCTGCGCGGTGGCAGGGGCTGCGGCCAGCAGCGTGGCGGTGCACAGTGCAGCGCCCAGGCACAGAGAGGTCAAACGCATGAAGGTCTCCTTCCAGAAAGGGTCATGGGTCACGCCAGCAGCCGGCGGCGAATCTCCAGCGGGTCGAGTTCTTCAAGCGGTGGTTTGCCGCCGTTCGGAATGTCCACCTGCGTCGCATTGAGAAGCATGGCCACCATCACGTAGGTGCCGGACAGCACCGTGAGGTCGATCGCCACCTGCTCGCCCATCTCGCTGACCATGCGCTGCCACAGCGCGTCGCTCACGCGGTGGTTCAGCGTGAGCTGCACGCAGTAGTCATACACCAGCGCCTCGTCCGCCTGCATCGAGGTGGGCCGGCGGCAGGCTTTCAGTTCATCCATCACCGCGTCTGCCAGGCCGGCGCGGCGTGCGATCGGCTCGTGTGCCCACCACTCGTACTGCGCATTGGCAATGCGCGCCTGGATCAGGATGGCGAATTCGTTCAGCCGCTTGTTGACCGAGGTCTTGAAGCGCAGGTAGTCCAGCAGGTCGAACGCGCGGCGCGCCATGTCGGGGCTGCGCAGCAGCGCGTTGTACGGCCCGCCGAGCGCGGCGCTGGAAATCTTGAGGATGTCGTCCGCGAGCGGCTTCACCGCCGGGGCGAGTTCGTCGTAGCTGAGTTGTCGAAGGCGTTCGGTCATGCCTGCATGCTAGGCAGGGGACATTCGGGAAATGATGGGGAATACCCGCGACACCGACGCGACAAGCGCATGCGCAGCGCACCACGGCGGTGCCGGCGTGGCGCCCCCGACAGGAATCGAACCTGTATCTAGCGCTTAGGAGGCGCTCGTTCTATCCATTGAACTACGGCGGCGGTGCGTGCCCTCGCGGATTGGCCAGGCCGCGGCCCGGCAACCCTGCTGCATGCGCGCGGGCCGCATTGTCTCAGAGCGGCACGCGGCGGCGTCTGGCGCGACCTGCTGCGGGCTACTTGCTCAGCAGCCGCATCGCGTCTTCCAGTCCGCGCAGCGTCAGCGGGTACATGCGCTGGCTCATCAGCTGCTGGATGACGGCGATGCTCTGGCGGTACTGCCACACGCCCTGCGGCTCGGGGTTGATCCACGCGAACTTGGGGAAGGCGTGGGTCAGGCGCTGCAGCCACTCGGCGCCGGGTTCCTCGTTGTTGTATTCGACGCTGCCGCCGGGCTGCAGGATCTCGTAGGGGCTCATCGTCGCGTCGCCGACGAAGATGAGCTTGTAGTCCTTGTTGTACTTGCGGATGATGTCCAGCGTCGGGAACTTCTCACTGAAGCGGCGGCGGTTGTTCTTCCACATGAAGTCGTAGACGCAGTTGTGGAAGTAATAGAACTCGAGGTGCTTGAACTCGGCCTTGGCCGCGCTGAACAGCTCCTCGACGCGCTGGATGTGCTCGTCCATGGTGCCGCCCACGTCCATCAGCAGCAGCACCTTCACGTTGTTGTGGCGCTCGGGCACCATCTTGATGTCCAGCCAGCCGGCGTTCGCCGCGGTCGAGCGGATGGTGTCGTCCAGGTCCAGCTCTTCCTCCGAGCCCTCGCGCGCGAACTTGCGCAGCCGGCGCAGCGCCACCTTGATGTTGCGGGTGCCGAGTTCCTGCGTGTCGTCGTAGTCGCGGTAGGCGCGCTGGTCCCAGACCTTCACCGCGCTCTTGTTGCGGCCCTTGTCCTGGCCGATGCGGATGCCCTGCGGGTTGTAGCCATAGGCGCCAAACGGGCTGGTGCCGCCGGTGCCGATCATCTTGCTGCCGCCCTCGTGGCGTTCCTTCTGCTCCTCGAAGCGCTTCTTCAGCGTCTGCATCAGCTCGTCCCAGCCCATCTTCTCGATCTTGGCTTTTTCTTCCGGGGAGAGTTCGAGCTCGAGGTTCTTGCGCAGCCACTCCAGCGGCACGTCCTTGGTGAAGTCCGCGATCATCTCCACGCCCTTGAAGTAGGCGGCAAAGGCGCGGTCGAACTTGTCGAAGTGCTTCTCGTCCTTCACCAGCGCGGTGCGGCTCAGGAAGTAGAAGTCGTCCACCGAGTAGCCGTCGTCGCTGGTGGGGCCCACCACGCCGGCCTGCAGCGCCTCGAGCAGCACCAGGTACTCCTTGACCGAGACCGGCAGCTTGGCGCTGCGCAGGGTGTAGAAGAAGTCGATCAGCATGGTTGGAAGGCGATGTCAGGCACGTTTGCGCGCCAGCTGATGCTGCAGATGCGCCTTCACGCTGGGCCACTCGCTGGCGATGATGCTGTACACGCAGGTGTCGCGCAAGCTGCCCGGTGCGTCGGGGTGGGTGCAGATCTGGTGGTTGCGCAGCACGCCGTCGAGCTTGGCACCCAGGCGCTCGATACCGGCGCGGCTTTGCTGGTTGAAGAAGTGGGTACGGAATTCCACCGCAATGCAGTCGAGTTGCTCAAAGGCATGGCGCAGCAGCATCCACTTGCATTCGGTGTTCAGGGGCGAACGTTGTACCGCCTTGCGATACCAGGTGCTGCCGATCTCCACCCGCCGGTTGGGCGTGTCGATGTTCATGTAGGTGGTCATGCCCACTGCGCGCCCGCTCCTGGCATCAATCACCGCGAACGGCAGCATGCTTCCCTGCGCCTGCAGCGTCAGGCGGCGCTCGATTTCGGCGCGCATCGCCTCAGGCCGCGGAATGAAGGTGTACCAAAGCGTCCACAGCTCGCCGTCGGCCACTGCCTCGCACAGGTCATCATGGTGCGCCACCTCCAGCGGCACCAGGCGGGCGTGCTGGCCCGCCAGCGTGACCGGCTGGCACAGGGCGCGGGCGGGCGGGGCGCTCATGGGTTGCTCCGGCGCTGCTCTCGGGTGCTGCGGCCTCAGCGGTTGTTGCGCTGCATGAAGACGAGCTTCTCGAACAGGGTCACGTCCTGCTCGTTCTTCAGCAGTGCGCCCACCAGCGGCGGCACCGACACCTTCTCGTCCTTGCTTTGCAGTGCCTCCAGCGGAATGTCTTCCGCCACCAGCAGCTTGAGCCAGTCCAGCAGCTCGGACGTGCTGGGCTTCTTCTTCAGTCCCGGCAGGTTGCGCACGTCGTAGAAGGTCTTCATTGCTGCGCTCAGCAGCTCCTTCTTGAGGCCCGGGAAGTGCACGTCAACGATCTTTTGCATCGTCTCCGCGTCGGGGAACTTGATGTAGTGGAAGAAGCAGCGGCGCAGGAAGGCGTCAGGCAGCTCCTTCTCGTTGTTGGAGGTGATGAACACCAGCGGCCGGTGCTTGGCCTTGATCAGCTCGCGCGTCTCGTAGCAGTAGAACTCCATGCGGTCGAGTTCGCGCAGCAGGTCGTTGGGGAACTCGATGTCGGCCTTGTCGATCTCGTCGATCAGCAGCGCGATCGGCTTGTCGGCGGTGAAGGCCTGCCACAGCACGCCCTTGACGATGTAGTTCTGGATGTCCTTGACCCGCTCGTCGCCCAGCTGGCTGTCGCGCAGCCGGCTCACCGCGTCGTATTCATACAGGCCCTGCTGCGCCTTGGTGGTGCTCTTGATGTGCCACTGCAGCAGCGGCATGTCGAGCGCCTGGGCCACCTCTTCGGCCAGCATCGTCTTGCCGGTGCCGGGTTCGCCCTTGACGAGCAGCGGGCGCTTGAGGGTGATGGAGGCGTTGACCGCCAGCATCAGGTCCTGCGTGGCAACGTAGTTTTGCGATCCTTGAAATTTCATGGCGTGGGCGCGGCAAGAAGGGGGCACAGGGGGTGGCGGCACGCGGGCCGCGGCTTTGGCGTCGATGGCGCGCGGCTATAATCCGCGGCTGATTTAGACGAGGGAACCCTTGCGGGATTGTGCGCGCAAAATGAAGAAGTTGTTGTCCATGCTGTTTGCGGGCGTTGTCGCTTCTGCGACCGCCATGTTCTCCGTCACCGCCTCGGCCCAGGAGGTCAAGGGCAACGCGGCCAACGGCGAAAAGAAGATCGCCATGTGCATTGGCTGCCACGGCATCCAGGGCTATCAGGCCAGCTTCCCCGAGATCTACCGCGTGCCCAAGATCTCTGGCCAAAGCGAAAAGTACCTCGTCGCTGCGCTCAACGCCTACAAGAAGGGCGAACGCAAGCACCCCACCATGCGCGGCATCTCCGAGTCGCTGAGCGACCAGGACATGGCCGACATCTCGGCCTACTACGCGACCCACGGCGTGAACCCGCAGGCCAAGCTGGCCGACAAGCCGTCGAAGGAAGCGCCCGCTGCGGTGGCTGCGCTGATCCAGAAGGGCGCCTGCGTCTCCTGTCACGGCGCCAACTTCGCCAAGCCGGTGGACCCGTCGTATCCGAAGATCGCCGGCCAGTACGACGACTACCTGTTCGTCGCACTGAAGGCCTACAAGACCGAAGGCAACGCCAACATTGGCCGAGCCAACGGCGTGATGGGCGGCATTGCCAAGCAGTTCAGCAACGCCGAGCTGAAGGCCATGTCCAAGTACATCGGCTCGCTTGAGGGCGACCTCAAGACGGTGCCGCAGGCCAAGTTCCGCTGACCTGGCGCCGACGCTGCAAAAGGCCCGCCGCGTGCGGGCTTTTTTGTGCCCGCGGCGTACGCGTCTGGCGGTGTTGGCCTAGCCTGTGGTCGCGGGCTGGCTGTGCCTCAGCCCGAGGAGCCGTGCCATGAACCAACAGGAACGCGACGAACTGCTGCGCTTCTTGCAGCCGCTGCTGCGCAGCCGTGCCGCCGACAAGGACTTCGTTGCCGAGACGCTGATCCTCCAGCAGTGCGCGCGTCAGCCCGATGCGCTGTACCTGCTGGTGCAGCGGGCAATGGCGCTGCACTCGGCGCTGGCGGCGGCGCAGTCGCGCATCGCCGAGCTGCAGGCACGCGATGCGGCCGACGGCGATGGGCCCCTGGCGCAGGCAGCGCCATCGCCCGCCGGGGCGTGGGGCCGCGGGCTGCGCGGGCAGGTGGCCACGCTCGGCGCGGGCGCCGTTCGGCGCTCTGGCGTGGGCTCGGCGGTGGGCACGGCGGTGGGTGTGGCCGCCGGCGTGGTGGCGGGCGGGCTGCTGCTCGACGCGATCGACGGGCCGGATGGTGATGGACTCAGCGCGGGACTGGGCGACACCTTGGGCGACATCTTCGGCGCCGGCGTGTAGGCCACGGCGCGCCGGCGGCCGTGCTAACGCTGCGTGGCGCTGCGCTGCACGCAGTCGATGTAGGCCGCGCCGTCGGGCGGGCGGCCCGAGCGCTGGCTTTCCCACAGCATGCGGCCCAGGCATTCCATGGTGGCGTGGTGCGCCTCGTGCAGCGAGTCCATGCGCGCGGCGAGCAGCTCCACTGCCTGACGGATGCCACGCGGCTGGTCGATCGAGCACTGCTCGCTGATCGACAGGTGCATGGACAGGTGCAGGAACGGGTTGGTTCGGCCACCGTCGGCAGGGTAGTCGCGGGCCACGGCGGCATCGGCATCGGCCAGATCTGCGTGGTACTCCGGGTGCTCGCCGATCCACTGGCTGGCCAGCGTTTGCAGTGCGTCAAGCGCCTCGCCGCGCTGCGCCTTCGCATGCACCTCGCAAAAGAAGCGGCGCACATCCGCCTGTGACGGAGAAAACATGCTTTGAGCGTAGCACGCAGGTGACGCCACCGATGACAGCCCGGGGGCCGCGCTGCGCCACAATGCCGCAGCACCATCCAGCACAGGAGACCCCCCATGGGCCAGACGATGCCAGCGCAGCCGGCCGCTGCCGGCGCCAACGCCGCGCGCGACCTGTTCGACGCCTCGCACCTGATCACCAACGAGGTGCTTGAGCGCTTCAAGACCACGCCCGACCCGCGGCTGCGGCAGATCATGCTGGCGCTGGTGCAGCACATCCACGCCTTCGCCACCGAGGTGAAGCTGACTGCCGACGAATGGTTCTTCGCGATGCAGTTCCTCGAGCGCACTGGCCACTGCTGCAAGGACGGTCGCAACGAGTTCATGATCTTCTCCGACGCGCTGGGCCTGTCGATGCTGACGGTGACGCAGGAATATCCGCGCCCCGCACACGCCACCGAGCCCACGCTGGTGGGGCCCTTCCTGCTGGAGGAGGCGCCGCACTTTGCGATGGGCGCCGACATCAGCGCCGGCGCGGTGGGTCGGCCGATGCATGTGCAGGGCCGCATCCTCGATGTCGATGGCCAACCGGTGGCCGGTGCGCTGATCGACGTGTGGCATTCGGACGACCGCGGCCTGTACGACATGCAGGACAACATCGCGGCCAACGGACCGTGGGCGCGCGCGCTGCTGACCACCGGCGCCGATGGCCGCTACAGCTTCTGGTCGGTGGTGCCGGTGGACTACCCGATCCCGCAGGACGGCACGGCCATCCAGATGCTGCGCGCCACCACCGGCCGCAGCTGGCGGCCGGCGCACTTGCACTTTCGCATCCGCGCGCCGGGCCAGCGCACGCTGGTCACCCATCTGTTCGACCGCACCAGCGCCAACCTGGACGGTGATGCGGTGTTCGGCGTGCGGCCCTCGCTGATCGTCGACTTCGCGCCGCAGCCCGCGGGCACCGCGCGCGACGGCCGGGTGATGGACCGCGAGTACAGCACCCTGGACTACGACTTCGTGCTGTCCCCGCCCTGAGCGGCGGATGCCGCGCCGCCTGCCGTCCTTGGCATGATGGGCCAACTAATGCACAATAGTGCATATAAGCATTGCTTTTCATTTCCGGAGAAGAGTCCATGAACCACGCCTTCATCTGCGACGCCGTTCGCACCCCGTTTGGCCGCTACGGCGGTGCCCTGTCCAGCGTGCGCACCGATGACCTGGGCGCCGTGCCGCTGAAGGCGCTGATGGCGCGCAACCCCAAGGTGGACTGGGCAGCCGTCACCGACGTGATCTACGGCTGCGCCAACCAGGCTGGCGAGGACAACCGCAACGTGGCGCACATGGCCAGCCTGCTGGCGGGCCTGCCGATCGACGTGCCGGGCGCCACCGTCAACCGCCTGTGCGGCTCGGGCCTCGACGCGGTGGGCACGGCCGCGCGTGCCATCCGCGCCGGTGAGGCCACGCTGATGATCGCCGGCGGCGTGGAGAGCATGAGCCGCGCGCCCTTCGTCATGCCCAAGGCCGACACCGCCTTCAGCCGCGCCAATGCGGTGTACGACACCACCATCGGCTGGCGCTTCATCAACAAGCTGATGAAGGAGATGTACGGCGTCGATTCGATGCCCGAGACCGCCGAGAACGTGGCCACGGATCACAAGATCGAGCGCGAGGCGCAGGACCGCATGGCCCTGGCCAGCCAGATGAAGGCGGTGGCCGCGCAGAAGGCCGGCTTCTTCGACAGTGAAATCGTGCCGGTGACCATCCCGCAGAAAAAGGGCGACGCCATTGTGGTGAGCAAGGACGAGCATCCGCGCGAGACCAGTCTGGAGGCACTCGCCAAGTTGAAGGGCGTGGTGCGCCCTGACGGCACGGTGACCGCGGGCAACGCCAGCGGGGTGAACGACGGATCGTGCGCGCTGCTGCTGGCCGATGAAGCCACCGCCGGCAAGTACGGCCTGACGCCGCGCGCCCGCGTGGTGGGCATGGCCACGGCGGGTGTGCCGCCGCGGGTGATGGGCATCGGCCCGGCGCCGGCCACGCAGAAGGTGCTGGCGCTCACCGGCATCAAGCTCGAGCAGATCGACGTGATCGAACTGAACGAGGCCTTCGCCGCGCAGGGCCTGGCGGTGCTGCGCATGCTGGGCCTGAAGGACGACGACGCGCGCGTCAATCCCAACGGAGGCGCGATCGCGCTGGGCCACCCGCTGGGTGCCAGTGGCGCGCGGCTGGCCACCACCGCGGTGAACCAGTTGCACAAGACCGGCGGGCGCTACGCGCTGTGCACCATGTGCATCGGCGTGGGGCAGGGTATCGCGGTCATCCTCGAGCGGGTGTAATCTTGCGGCTCCGGGCCGGCGCTGCGTGACGCACGGCCCCACAACACAAGGAGACCGCATGCAACGACGTCACGCGCTGCGCCGCATCGGCGCAGTCACCTTGGGCCTGGCCGGTGCCATGGCCGCTGCACCCGCGCTGGCCGCCTGGCCCGACAAGCCGATCCGCATCGTGGTGGCGTTCCCGCCGGGCAGTTCCACCGACATCGTGGCGCGCGCGCTGGCGCAGCCCCTGTCCGAGGTGCTGGGCCAGCCGGTTGTCATCGAGAACCGGCCCGGTGCCGGCGGCAACATCGGCACGGTGGCGGTGGCGCGCTCGGCGCCCGACGGCCACACCTTCCTGATGCACAGCGTCGCCTATTCGGTCAACCCGTCCCTGTATGCGAACGCCGGTTATCAGGTGGGCAAGGAGCTCGTGGGCGTGGCCATGGGCGCGGTGTCGCCCAACATCCTGTACGTGCATCCGTCGGTCAAGGCGACCGACCTGCCGTCGCTGCTCGCGCTCGCCAAGACGGAAAAGCTCAGCTACGCATCGTCGGGCAACGGCACCACCACCCACCTGGGCGCCGAGTTGCTGTTTCGCAACCTCGCGAAGGTGGATGTGCAGCATGTGCCGTTTGCGCCGGCCTCTGCTGCCAATGCAGTGGTGTCGGGGCAGGTGCCGGTGGGCTCCACCTCCATCCCGCCGGTGGTGCAACTGGCCAAGGCGGGCCGGGTCCGGCCGATTGCGGTGACCAGCAGCAAGCGCAGCGGCGCGCTGCCCGATGTGCCCACCGTCGCCGAGCTCGGCTACCCGGGCTTCGAGGCCAACACCTGGTTTGCGATGATGGCGCCGGCCGGCACGCCCGCCGCGGTGCTGGACCGCATGAACGCCGAAATCAACAAGATCCTGCAGGCACGTGCGATCAACGAGGGCTTTGCCGCCCAGTCGCTCGAGGCCATCCGCATGAACCGCAGCGAGCTTGACGCTTACCTGGCCGCCGAGGCACGCAAGTGGGCTGCCGTCGTGCAGCAGACCGGCGCCAAGGTCGACTGAACTTCCTTTCATGAAACTCCTCAGCTACCTGCATGACGGCCAGGTGCGCTACGGCGTGCTCACGGCTTCGGGCGTGGCCGACATGCGCGACTGCATCGACAGCGCGCCGGCCACCATCAACGACTTCGCCGGGCTGGCCGGCACCACGCCGGGGGTGCTGGCGGCCGTTGCCGCCCGTGCGGCGCAGGCGCGCACCCTGCCGCTGGACAAGGTGCAGCTGCTGCCCTGCGTGCCGCGGCCCAGCAAGATCCTGTGCCTGGGCGTGAACTATCACGACCATGCGGCCGAGGGCGGCAACAAGGTGGCCGACTACCCGACCATCTTCTTTCGCGGGCCGTCATCGCTGCTCGCGCACGAGGGCAGCATCCCGATCCCCGCCATCTCCGACAAGCTCGATTACGAGGCCGAGCTGGCGCTGGTGATCGGCAAGACGGCGCGCAACGTCAGCGAAAGCGAAGCGCTGGGCCATGTGTTTGCCTACGCCTGCTTCAACGACGCGACCTTTCGCGACTACCAGCGCAAGACCACGCAGTGGACGGTGGGCAAGAACTTCGATGCCACCGGCGGCTTCGGCCCGTGGCTGGTGACGACCGACGAGCTGCCACCCGGCTGCAAGGGCCTGCACATCGAGTCGCGCCTGAACGGGCAGGTGATGCAAAGCGCCTCCACCACCGACATGGTGTTCCATGTGGCGCCCACCATTTCGATGATGTCGCACTGCATGACGCTCGAGCCCGGCGACGTGATCGTGATGGGCACGCCAGCCGGCGTGGGCTACGCGCGCAACCCGCCGGTGTGGATGAAGGACGGCGACGTGATCGAGATCGAGGTCGAGCGCGTCGGCGTGCTGCGCAACCACGTGCGGCGCGCAGGCTGAAGGGCGGCGCCGCAGCGCAGGCTGCGATCGTTCAGGCGGTCATCAAGCGGTCTTCACGCGATCATCAAGCGATCATCACGCGACGGTCACGCCACCGTCGATCACCAGGCTCTGCCCGGTCATGAACGAGCCGGCGCGCGAGGCCAGGTACACCGCGGCGCCTGCAATCTCGTCGGGCTCGCCGATGCGGCGCAGCGGCGTGGTCGCATTGCGCTCGGCCAGCAGCGCCTCGTCTTCCCACAGCGCGCGCGCAAAGTCGGTGCGGATCAGCCCCGGCGCGATGCAGTTGACGCGCACGTTGTGCGGCCCGTACTCCACCGCCAGGTTGCGCGCCAGCTGCATGTCGGCCGCCTTGCTGATGCAGTAGGCGCCGATGATGGACGAGCCGCGCAGCCCGCCGATCGAGGACACGATGACGATCGAGCCATCGCGCCGCGCCATCATCTGCGGCGCCACCAGCTGGCACAGCCAGTGGTTGGAGACGATGTTGTTGTCCAGCACCTTGCGGAACTGATCGTCGCTGATGCCGGCCTGCGGGCCGTAGTAGGGGTTGCTGGCGGCGTTGCAGACCAGCACGTCGATCTGGCCGAAGCGCTCGTTCGTGGTGGCGACCAGCCGCTGCAGATCCGGCTTGGACGAGATGCTGGCGGCCACCGCGATCGCGCGGCCCGCCCCGTGCGCGGCGTTGATCTCGGCGGCCACACGCTCGCAGGCGTCGAGCTTGCGCGACGAAATCACCACCTTCGCGCCGTGCTCGGCCATGCGCATGGCAATGGCCTTGCCGATGCCGCGGGACGATCCGGTGATCAGGGCCACGCGGCCCGACAGGTCAAACAGGTTCATGCAGGTCTCCTTCGTTTGAATGATGAAATCCCGTGGCGGTGGTGCCAGGGCTTAAGTCGCTGTTGTCGAATGCCCCAGCACGCGATCCCACACCGCGCCAGCCTCGCGCGCATCGGCGCCACGCCACGCAATCATGTGGTCCGGCCGGATCAGCACCAGCGGCGCCTCGTACAGCGCGTGCAGTTGCGTGTTCACTTCGGGCGAGGCGTGGCGCACCACCGTCAGCGATACGTGCCGCTGCGATGCGGTGTCGGTGAAGCCTTGTACCTGTGCGTCGTCTGCCACGGCGGGTGCGTCGATGACCAGCAGCGTCCAACCGAAGCCGAACAGGTCGTACAGCGACCGGCCATCGGGCAGCCACAGGTGCGGTGGCCGCCCGCCTGGCTTGGCGCTGGGCTTGTAGGTGTTGGCTGCATCGGGCGGCGCGGGCGTGTTGTCGTGGCAGATCACCGGCGAGGCGTCGTAACGTCCGCCAAAGGTCACGCCGGGGATGTTGAATTCGCGCCGTGCGTGGCCGTTCAGGTAGTCGCTGGCTGCAGCGCGTGCCGCAGATCCTGCGGCGGTGTCGTCATCCAGCTCGGGCACCGCATCGAACAGGCCGATGGAGTCGGCAAAGCCGCGCGCGTAGCCGGTGTTGCGCAGCGCCAGCGGCTTGCGCTCGGCCTCGTAGCTGTCGAGCAGGGCGGGGTGTGCTTCGCCGCGCAGCACGGCGGCGAGCTTCCAGCCCAGGTTCACCGCGTCTTCCACCGCGGTGTTGTAGCCCAGGCCGCCGGTGGGTGTGAACAAATGCGCCGCGTCGCCGCCGATGAACACACGCCCGCGCCGCAAGGCACCGGCCACCAGCGCATGGCCCGCCATCCAGTGGCCGGTGGACAGCACCTCCACTTCCAGCGCTTCGCCGTACGCCCGCGCGAACCAGCGCTTCGCATCGTCGGGGCCCAGGCTGTCGGGGTCTACGCCCTCGGGCACCTGGGTGTGGAAGGCGAACTCGCTCACGCCGTCGACCGACATGATGAAGCTGCGCAGCTGCGGATGCACCTGCACATACATCCAGGCGCGGTCATTGGCGTTGCGCTCGTAAAACTGCGGCACCCGCAGATAGGCCGCGAACATGCGCCCGCCCATGAAGCTGCGCTTGAGGCCGGTGACGCCCTCCCATTCGATGCCGAACTTCGCCCGCACGCCGCTGCGCGCGCCGTCAGCGGCCAGCATGTATTGCGCGTGCACGGTCTGGTGCGGCACCGATCCGTCCACGGGTGCGACACGCGCCGTGACCTGCGTGCCGTCGTCATCAAAGTCGACCATGTTCCAGCCGTAGCGCAGCTCGACGCCGGGCAGCGCCTGTGCTTCCTCGCGCAGCACCACTTCGACGAACTTCTGCGACACGCGGTGCGGCAGCTCGGCCGCGCTCCACGAGCCGCCCATCGTCTTGATGACTTCGGTGGCCTGGCGCGCCGTGGGCAGCCGCAGCCGCGCCAGTTCATGGCCGGCAAAGTGCGTGAGGTAGGCGATGTCGGTGGGGTGGTCGGCGGGCAGGCCCTGCGCCCGCACCTTGTGCGCAAAGCCCAGGCGGCGGTAGTGCTCCATGGTGCGCGCCTGCGTGGCATTGGCCTGCGGGTTGAAAGCGGTGCCGGGCTTGCGGTCGACCAGCAGGCAGCGGATGCCGCGGCGGCCGAGCTCGTTGGCCAGCATCAGGCCGCACGGCCCGCCGCCTGTGATCAGCACATCCACCTGCAACGTGCTGCGCAGTGCCGGGTTGTGGGCTGGGGAGGTCGTTTCCATCGATGCACGAGGCGGCTGCGTCATGGCAGCGCGCAGTGTGCCGCAAGCCGCGGCCGCTGCGCGGGTTACCCTTGCACCCAGGTGACTGCGCTGCGCTGGCTTGAGCGCCGTGCAAGCCACGCGAACACATTCCCACGATCGCAAGGAGGCCCCATGGCCGAAGCCCACGACACGCTGCACGACGAACTGCTGATCCGCCGCCTGGTCGAGCGCTGGGCGGTCTGGCGCGACGCCGGCGACTGGGACCGCTTCGCCACCGTGTGGCACCCCGACGGCGTGATGATGGCCACCTGGTTCCAGGGGCCATACCAGGACTTCATCCGCGTCACCCGCGAAGGCTGGGACCGCGGCGTGAGCATCCTGCACTTTCTGGGGGGCTCGGCCATCGAGGTGGCAGGCGACCGTGCGATCGCGCAGACCAAGATGACGATCTCGCAGCGCGGCATGGTGGAGGGGGCCGACGGCCCGGTGCTGTGTGACGTGGTGTGCACCGGCCGCTTTCACGACTTCGTGCAGAAGCACGACGGCCAGTGGAAGCTGCTGCACCGCCAGCCGATTTACGAGAAGGACCGCATCGACCCGGTGGACCCGTCGGCGCAGCTGCGGCTCGATGCCGCGCTGCTGGCCACCTTCCCCGAGGGCTACCGGCACCTCGCGTACATCCAGACGCGCATCGGCTACCGGGTCAAGATGGACATGCCGATGCTCAAGGGCGAGCAGGTGCAGGCGCTGTACCGTCGCGGCGTGCAGTGGCTCGCAGGCGGTGCGCTGCAGCGCTAGCGCCCTGAGCCTGCGCCTTCGCGACGCAAGCCCTTGGCGCGCCAGGACGCGCCTCAGCGAACCTCGGCGCCGTCGGGCTGCAGCGGATGACGCGCCAGAAAGGCGGCGCTGGCGGCGTGGCCCTCGAGCTCGCGCGCGGCCACCATCGCCAGCTCGCGCAGATGCGCCAGGTCGTCGACATCCAGCACGCGGGGGCGGCGGTCGATGATGCACACCGTGCCCGGCTTGGTGCCGTCGGACAGCACGATCGGCGCCCCGGCGTAAAAGCGGATGCTCGGATCGGCGGTGACCAGCGGGTTGTCGGCAAAGCGCGGATCGCCGTGCGCGTCTTCCACCACCATCACCTCGTCCTTCAGGATCGCGTGGCCGCAGAAGCTGATGTCGCGGCCGGTCTCGGCCACCTCCAGCCCCACGCGCGACTTGAACCACTGCCGATCCTCGTCGACCAGGCTGACCAGCGCAATCGGCACGTTGAACATCGCCGACGCGTAGGCGGTCAGGCCGTCAAAGCGCTCCTCGGGTGGCGTGTCCAGGATCAGCAGGTCGCGCAGCGACTGCAGTCGCGCGTTTTCGTTGGCGGGTGGGGCCGGGGCCTGCATGGTCTGGATCCTTTCTTCTCGCTCTGGGGCAGCACATGCCGCATCCGGCATGCCCGCTTCGTCGTGATCGGCACCACGGCGCCAATCTTGAGCGATGGCCCGGGCACGGAGATCGGGCTGGTTTCGCCCGTGGGGTGCCCCCCGGATGCCCCCCCGGATGCCCGAGTGACACGCTTTGCGCCGCGGGCTTGCTAGAGTCTGCCCCCTCGTTCTTCCTGCCCTTGCACCATGCCCCTCGACGCCGCTTCCCTTGACCTGCTGTTCCACAACGCCCGCACCGCCAATGGCTTTCTGGACAAGCCGGTGCCGGCCGAGCTGCTGCGCCGCATCTACGCCACCGCCGCCATGGCGCCCACGTCGATGAACACCCAGCCCACGCGCTATGTGTTCCTGAGCACGCCTGCTGCCAAGGAGCGGCTGATGCCGGCGCTGATGCCGGGCAACGTGGACAAGACCCGCTCTGCGCCGGTGACGGTGATCGTGGCCACCGACACGAAGTTCTACGAGCACATGCCGCAGGTCTGGCACGGCGAAGGCGCGCGCGAGATGTTTGCCGGCAACGCCGCACTGGCGCAGGCCACCGGCACCCGCAACGGCACGCTGGGTGGTGCGTACTTCCTGCTGGCGGCGCGTGCGCATGGCCTGGATTGCGGGCCGATGAGCGGTGTGGACCTGGCCAAGGTGGATGCCGAGTTCTTTGCCGACGGCCGCTTCAAGACCAACTTCCTGATCAACCTGGGCTATGGCGACCCGTCCAAGCTGATGCCGCGCAACGCACGCCTGAGCTTCGAGCAGGCCTGCCAGGTCCTGTGACGCGCGGCGCTGCGTCCTTGCCGGCCAACGGGCGCAGCGCGTGGACTTTCCGCTGATCACCGACCCCGCGTTCTACGCGGTGGCGGTGCCCTCGGTGCTGCTGCTGGGCATCAGCAAGAGCGGCTTTGGCACCGGCTTTGGCTCGCTGGCGGTGCCCTTGATGGCGCTCACCGTCACCGTGCCGCAGGCCGCTGCCATCATGATGCCGCTGCTCTTCGTGATGGACGTGCTGGGCATCGCCGCCTTTCGCCGCGAGGTCGACTGGAAGCTGCTGAAGTTCCTGATCCCGTGGTCGCTGGTGGGCACGCTCATCGGCACGGCGCTGTTTCGCTGGCTGGATGCAGCGGCGGTCTCGGGCATCGTGGGTGCGGTGACGCTCCTGTTTTTGGCGCAGCGCCTGCTTTGGCCGCAGCATGTGGATGCGCCGCCGCCGGGTCGGCCGGTGGGCGCGGTGCTCACGGCCACCGCCGGCTTCACCAGCTTCATCGCGCATGCCGGCGGCCCGCCGATTGCGGCCTACATGATTCCGATGAGGCTCAAGCCGGTGGTCTACACCGCCACGCTGTCGTACCTGTTCTTCATCGTCAACCTCAGCAAGTGGGGGCCGTATGCCTGGCTCGGCCTGCTCGACCTGCGCAACCTGGCCACCTCTGTCGTGCTGATGCCGCTGGCGCCGCTGGGCGTTTACATCGGCGTGAACATGGCGCGCCGCATCGACGCCACCCTGTTCTACCGGCTGGTGTACCTGGGCATGTTCCTCACCGGCGTGAAGCTGCTGTGGGACGGCGTGTCGCCGCTGTGGCGCTGAGTCCTCGCGCACGCGCGGCGGCGCTGCTAGAGTGCGCGGCATGAAAGTCATCGAAAGCTTGGCCGAGCTGCCCGCGCTGGTGGGGCAGGAAGTGGCCGTCAGTCCCTGGATCGAGGTCACGCAGCAGCAGATCGACCTGTTTGCCGAGGCCACCGGCGACCACCAGTGGATTCATGTGGATGTGGACAAGGCCAGGGCCGGGCCCTTCGGCGCGACGATTGCCCACGGCTTCCTCACGCTGTCGATGCTGCCGAAGTTCTTCGAGAGCGCGTTCGAGCTGCGCGGCTCGCGCATGGGCATCAACTACGGCCTCAACAAGGTGCGATTCACCTCGCCCGTGCCGTCGGGCAGCCGGCTGCGCGGGCGCATGAAGCTGCTGTCGTGCGAGCCGATCGAGGCCGGCGGCGTGCAGATGGTTTGGAGCACCACGGTCGAGCGCGAGGGCGCAGACAAGCCGGTGTGCATTGCCGAGTCTGTGGTGCGCCGCTACCCCTGAGACGCGTTCGCCCGGCGCTCACGCCGCGGGCGTGCCAGCAGCCATCGGTGCGGCGCCGTCAAAGCCGTTTTGACGCCAGGCCTCGAACACCGTCACCGCCACCGCGTTCGACAGGTTCAGGCTGCGCTGGCCGGCGCGCATCGGCAACTTCAGTCGCTGCGCCGGCGCGAACGACTCGCGCAGCTCGGGCGCAAGGCCGCGCGTCTCGGCGCCAAACACCAGCCAGTCGCCCGGGCGGAATGCCACCGCATGCACGCTGCGCGTGCCGTGGGTGGTCAGCGCAAACAGCCGCTGCGGGTCGGGGCGCTGCGCGTTCAGGAACGCCTGCCAGTTGCCATGGCGGCGCACATCGGCGTACTCGTGATAGTCCAGCCCGGCGCGGCGCATGTGGCGGTCGTCCATCGAAAAGCCCAGCGGCTCGATCAGGTGCAGGGTGCAGCCGGTGTTGGCGCACAGCCGGATCACGTTGCCGGTGTTGGGCGGAATCTCGGGTTCGACCAGAACGACGTGGAACATGCCGCGATGATCGCAGAGCGGGGCGTCTGGAATCAGTCGCGATACAGCGCCTGGTCTGCGTCCGTTGCTGCGCGCACCGCATCGGCCGTGCCCGGCGCCGGAGTGCGCGCCAGCACCAGCGCGCTGACGCTGCGTGCACCGGCCTGCAGCAGCGCACCTGCGGCGGCACGCAGCGACGCGCCGGTGGTCATCACGTCATCGATCAGCAGCACCTGCCGGCCCTGCACCGCAGGCAGGCGCAGCGGGTCCACCAGCATCGCGCCGCGCAGGTTGGCCAGCCGCGCGGCGCGGCTCAGGGTGTGCTGCTCGGGCAGATCGCGTGCATCGGGCAGGCGCATGAGCAGCGTGGCGTCGCAGCGCTGCGGCGCGAGCCGGCGCGCGAGCTCCAGCGCCTGATTGAAGCCGCGCTCGCGCAGCCGGCGCTCGGGCATCGGCATCGGCACGGCCAGCTCGCAGGCATCGATCAGCGGCTCGGCCCATGGCGTGCTGCGCATCAGCAGCGCCAGCGCATCGCTCCAGCCGGGGTCGGCACCAAACTTGAACTGGGCGATGCAGTCCGACCAGGGCCACGCGTAGTCCACCGCGGCCACGCAGCGATCCAGCGGCGGCGGGTCACGCAGGCAGTCGGGGCAGGGGCTGTCATGCTCAGTCAGGCGCAGCGCACAGCGCGGGCAGCGCGCCACCGGTTGCGCGAAGGCGGCCACGCAGGCCTCGCACAGCGGCTGCGCAGGCCACGCGTGGCAGATGCGGCAGCGGCTGGGCAGTGCGCGGCCAAGCAGGCGTGACAGCATCGGGCCAATATACAGTGCGTCCCTGATCGCCATGAGCTCCGAGCGCCCGCCCACCATCGATGCCGTTGCCGCTGCGCGCTGGGCGCGCGCGGCTGCTTTTGGGCACGCCGGTGCGCAGGCCGCGTCGCCGTGGCTGCACGAAGAGGTGGCACGCCGCATGGCCGAGCGGCTGCAGTGGATTCGCCGCGAGCCGCAGGCCTGGGTGCACTGGGCGCCGCTGCGTGGCGGCCTGCAGGCGCACCGCGCGATTGCGCAGCGCTATCCGCAGGCCGACTGCTGGCTGGTGAGCGATGGTGAAGCGCCCGGCGCCCGCGAGGCCGACCGCACGGCCCGCGCGCAGCTTGCGCCGCCCGCGTGGAAGCGCTGGCTGGGTGCGGCGCGCAGTGCGCTGCACGCCGGTGCGCCGGCCGACGGTGCCGCGCAGATGGTGTGGGCCAACATGGCGCTGCACATGAGTGCCGACCCGCAGGCCTTGCTGGCGCGCTGGCAGCGGCTACTGGCGGTGGACGGGTTCCTGATGTTTTCGGCGCTCGGCCCCGACACCCTGCGCGAGCTGCGTGCGCTGTACGCGCAGCTGGGCTGGGGCGCGCCGGCGCACGAATTCACCGACATGCACGACTGGGGCGACATGCTGGTGCACGCCGGCTTTGCCGAGCCGGTGATGGACATGGAGCGTGTGGTGCTGATCTGGGAGTCGCCGCAGGCCCTGCTGGCCGAACTGCGCACCCTGGGCACCAACCTGCATCAAGCGCGCTTTGCCGGGCTGCGCGGGCGCGGCTGGCGCGCGCGGCTGGAGGCCGCCCTCGCCGACGCCCTGGCCGACCCGGCGCAAGGCGGCCGGCTGGCGCTGACCTTCGAGATCGTCTACGGCCACGCCTTCAAGGCCGCGCCCCGGGTGCGGGTGGCCGAGCACAGCGCGCTGTCGCTGGGCGACATGCGCAGCATGCTGGCGCGCCCGCGCTGAGCTGCGCCGCTCCTCGCGGGACAGGCCGGGCAGGCGCCGTGATGCGATCGCCCGAGCCTGTCGCATTTCGCGACAATCCGATGCCACCGCAGTGCAGCAATGCCGCTCTATAATCCGCGGCTGAAGTTCGGGCATCTTCCCGCGCCAATCGCGCGCAGGCCGCCAGGCGGACTGCCGCACCCCAGCGTCAACGTGTCGAATCTCGCTTTTCGTTTCGCCACAGTCTCGGGCCAGGGCATCCACTGGTTCCTGAAGCGCAATGTCTCTGTGACGCCGGCACAGCTGGGCTGGCTGTACGCATCTCTGTGCGTCGTGTCGCTGGGCATCGGAACCTTCTTCTGGTTCCAGGGGGCGCATCTGGTGCTTCCCTTCACCTGGCTGGAACTGCTGGTCGTGGGCATTGCCTTCCTGGTGCACGCGCGCCACGCGACCGACGGCGAGCGCATCTCGCTGCAGGGCGGCCAGCTGGTGGTGGAACTCGAGAATGCAGGGCGCCTGCAGCGTGCCGAGTTTGACCGTGCCTGGGTCCGTGTGGAACCCAGCGCGGGCGACGGCTCGCTGATCGAGGTGTCGGGGCGGGGGCAGTCGGTGAGCGTGGGGCGCTATGTGCGGCCCGAGCTGAGGCCGGCGCTGGCCCGGGAGATACGCCTGGCCTTGCGCGCTGCATGAGCGGCGCAAGGCGGGCAGGGGTTTAGACCAAGAGGCATCAGAAGTGAAGAAGATGAAGAGCATCACCGGCCGGCTGTCCAGCCTGCTGAGCCAAGCCGGCGCCGCTGCCGGCGCCTGGGCCACCACCGCGGCCTGGGCCGTCAAGGACCTGCCTGGGGGACCTGCGGTCAACCAGCTCAACCTGCATCCGCCAGTCACCCAGATCGCGGTCGAGCAGCACTGGCTGCACTGGTTCATGCTGATCCTGTGCACGGTGATCTTCATCGCCGTGTTCGCGGTGATGTTCTATTCGATCTGGAAGCACCGCAAGTCGGTCGGCCACAAGCCGGCGAGCTTCCACGAGTCGGTCACCGTCGAGGTGGTCTGGACGATCGTCCCCTTCATCATCGTGATCCTGATGGCGCTGCCGGCCACCAAGGTGCTGGTCGCCCAGAAGGACACCACCAACGCCGACCTCACCGTCAAGGTGACCGGCTACCAGTGGAAGTGGGGCTACGACTACATCAAGGGCGAGGGTGAGGGCATCTCCTTCATCTCCACCCTGGACAACAGCCACCGCGAGCTGTCCAACAGCGGCGCCAAGGGCCAGCCGCTGCCCGACAACTACCTGCTGAAGGTGGACAACCCGCTGGTGGTGCCGGTGGGCAAGAAGGTGCGCGTGATCACCACCGCCAACGACGTGATTCACGCCTTTGCGGTTCCGTCCTTCGGCATCAAGCAGGACGCCATCCCCGGCTTCGTGCGCGACACCTGGTTCCGCGCCGAGAAAACCGGCGACTTCTACGGCCAGTGCCAGGAACTGTGCGGCAAGGAGCACGCCTACATGCCGATCCACGTGAAGGTGGTGTCCGCCGAGGACTATGCCAAGTGGGTCGAAGGCGAGAAGAAGAAGATGGCGGCCAAGCTCGATGACCCGAGCAAGGTCTGGGCGCTCAACGACATCGTGGCGCGCGGCGAGAAGGTCTACGCTGCCAACTGCGCGGCCTGCCACCAGGCCACCGGCAAGGGCGCGGGCCCGATCAAGGCGCTCGACGGCTCGGCCGTGGTGCTCGATGCCGACAAGGCCAAGACGATCGCGATCCTGCTCAACGGCCAGAACAACGGCGCGATGCCGGCGTGGAAGCAGCTGTCGGACACCGACATCGCGGCCGTCATCTCCTACACGAAGAACACCTGGTCCAACAAGACCGGCCAGGTGGTGCAGCCCGCAGAAGTGCTGGCCGCGCGCAAGTAATCCAAGGCGTTTTCAAAGGAAAGTCCCATGAGTGCAGTCCTCGACCACCACGACCACGCCCATGACGATCACCATGGCGCGATGACCGGCTGGCGCCGCTGGGTGTTTGCCACCAACCACAAGGACATCGGTACGCTGTACCTGCTGTTCTCGTTTGCGATGCTGATGGTCGGCGGTGTGCTGGCCCTGGGCATCCGCGCCGAGCTGTTCCAGCCCGGCCTGCAGGTGGTCAACCCCGAGCTGTTCAACCAGCTCACCACCATGCACGGCCTGATCATGGTGTTCGGCGCCATCATGCCGGCCTTCGTGGGCTTCGCGAACTGGATGATCCCGCTGCAGATCGGCGCATCGGACATGGCCTTCGCGCGCATGAACAACTTCAGCTTCTGGCTGATGATCCCGGCGGCGATCATGCTGGCCGGCTCGTTCTTCATGCCCGGTGGCGCACCGGCAGCCGGCTGGACGCTCTACGCGCCGCTGACGCTGCAGATGGGCCCGTCGATGGACGCAGCCATCTTCGCGATGCACATCCTTGGCGCCTCGTCGATCATGGGCTCGATCAACATCATCGTGACCATCCTCAACATGCGCGCGCCCGGCATGACGCTGATGAAGATGCCGATGTTCGTGTGGACCTGGCTGATCACCGCCTACCTGCTGATCGCGGTGATGCCGGTGCTGGCAGGCGCCATCACCATGACGCTGACCGACCGCCACTTCGGCACCAGCTTCTTCAACCCCGCCGGCGGCGGTGACCCGGTGATGTACCAGCACATCTTCTGGTTCTTCGGCCACCCCGAGGTCTACATCATGATCCTGCCGGCCTTCGGCATCATCAGCCAGATCGTGCCGGCCTTCAGCCGCAAGAAGCTGTTCGGCTATGCGTCGATGGTGTATGCCACCAGCTCGATCGCCATCCTGTCGTTCATCGTGTGGGCGCACCACATGTTCACCACCGGCATGCCGGTCACCGGCCAGCTGTTCTTCATGTACGCGACCATGCTGATTGCGGTGCCCACGGCCGTGAAGATCTTCAACTGGATCGCCACCATGTGGCAGGGCTCGATGACCTTCGAGACGCCGATGCTGTTTGCGGTGGGCTTCATCTTCGTGTTCACCATGGGCGGCTTCACCGGCCTGATCCTGGCCATGGCGCCGATCGACATCCAGCTGCAGGACGGCTACTACGTGGTGGCGCACTTCCACTACGTGCTGGTGGCCGGCTCGCTGTATGCGCTGTTCGCCGGCTACTACTACTGGGTGCCGAAGTGGACCGGCGTGATGTACAACGAGACGCGCGGCAAGATCCACTTCTGGTGGTCGCTGATCTCCTTCAACGTCACCTTCTTCCCGATGCACTTCCTGGGCCTGGCCGGCATGCCGCGCCGCTACGCCGACTACCCGGCCCAGTTTGCGGACTTCAACGCCATCGCCTCGGTAGGTGCGTTCGCCTTCGGTCTGGCGCAGGTGTACTTCTTCCTGTTCATCGTGGTGCCCACCATGATGGGCAAGGGCGAGAAGGCCTCGCAAAAGCCGTGGGAAGGTGCCGAGGGCCTCGAGTGGGAAGTGCCGTCGCCGGCGCCGTTCCACACCTTCGAGAATCCGCCCAAGCTCGACCCCACCGCCACCAAGGTGGTCGGCTGATCCGGCCCCCGCGCTGCCGCTGAAGCCTGACGCGACATGGTCTCCCCCGAGCAAAAACGCAGCAACCGGCGCCTGGGCCTGATCCTGGGCTCGGTGGCGCTGGTGTTCTTCCTCGGGTTCATGGCGCGCATGGTGCTGCTCGGCGGCTGAAGGCCAGGCACAGGACGAACCGGCATGGGCATGCGTCGCGAGAACTTCCGCATGGTGGGGAAGCTGGCCGTGGTCACGGCCGGCATGTTCGCCTTCGGCTACGCGCTGGTGCCGATCTATCGCGCCATCTGCGAAGTCACCGGCATCAACATCCTGGCGCTTGGCGAGAAGCAGCTGCCTGGTGCCACCAAGGCGCGCGATGCGGCCAACACGCAGGTCGACAAGACGCGGCTGATCACGGTGGAGTTCGACGCCAACAGCCGCGGCCCGTGGGAGTTCCGCCCCGCGCAGCGTTCGATCCAGGTGCATCCGGGCGAACTGGCCACGGTGATGTACGAGTTCCAGAACGTGCAGAACCGCCGCATGGCCGCGCAAGCCATCCCCAGTTATGCGCCCAAGCAGGCCAGCGGCCACTTCAACAAGCTCGAGTGCTTCTGCTTCAACCAGTACACGCTGGAGCCGGGCGAGAAGAAGCAGTGGCCGGTGGCTTTCGTGATCGATCCGAAGCTGTCGAAAGACGTCACCACCATCACGCTGTCGTACACCTTCTTCGAGGTGGGCGGCAAGACGCCGCCGGCGCCCGCATCGTCGGCCGCCGCACCGGCTGCAGACGCACGCGCGCAAGCCGTCGCGGCGCAGGAGCGTTCATGAGCCACGCGCCCGTGACCCCGCCACGCGCCCCGTCCTCGATCGGCCGCACCATCCGCATGGTGGCGTGGTCTTTTGTGGGCATCCGCAAGAACAGTGAATACAGGCAGGACCTTGCACAGGCCAACCCGGTACACATCATCGCGGTCGGCATTGCCGGCGCGCTGCTGTTCGTCGGCGGGCTGATTGCATTGGTCCACTGGGTGGCGGGCTGACGCCACGCAGGCCGCACAACGATTGAGAGAGAGTCAGGAGAAGCAATGAGTTCCACCGCGCACGGCACCCCTTACTACTACGTGCCCCATTCCTCGCGCCATCCGGTCATGGCCGCCATCGGCCTGTTCTTCGTGATCCTTGGCGCCGGCCAGTGGATCAACGGCGCCGGCTGGGGCATGTATTCGCTGTTCTTTGGCCTGGCCTGGTGGCTGGTGGTGCTGTACCAGTGGTTCAGCGAAGCCATCCGCGAAAGCGAAGGCGGCCAGTACGGCCACAAGATCGACATCTCCTACCGCTGGAGCATGAGCTGGTTCATCTTCTCGGAGGTGATGTTCTTCGGCGCCTTCTTCTCTGCCCTGTGGTGGGCCCGCGCGCATTCGGTGCCCGCACTCGGCAGCCTCGAAAACGCGCTGCTGTGGCCCGACTTCAAGGCGGTGTGGCCGAGCATCGCCGCCGGCGCCACCGCGTCGCCGGCGGGCATCGTCGAGCCGTTCCAGACCATGGGCCCGTTCTGGCTGCCCACCATCAACACCGCGCTGCTGCTGACCTCGGGCGTCACGCTCACGATCGCGCACCACGCCCTGCGCGAGAACAACCGCAGCAAGACGATCGCCTACATGTGGATCACGGTGCTGCTGGGCCTGACCTTCCTGTTCGTGCAAGGCTACGAGTACTACCACGCCTACACCGACCTGAACCTCAAGCTCAGCTCGGGCATCTTCGGTTCGACCTTCTTCATGCTGACCGGCTTCCACGGCTTTCACGTGTTCGTCGGCATGCTGATGCTGCTGTTCATCACGCTGCGCCTGCAAAAGGGCCACTTCACCGCCGACCGCCACTTCGGCTTCGAGGGCGCGGCGTGGTACTGGCACTTCGTGGACGTGGTGTGGCTGGGCCTGTACATCCTCGTCTACTGGATGTGATGGCCACGGCGGGCACACCGTTCCGCACACAAGGCGCCGCGAGGCGCCTTTTTTGTGCGCCCGCACGTCTTGCGCAAGGGGCGCAGTGGGCGGGGTGTGTTCAGCGGCCGCTGGCCGGAATGCCGGTGGGCTGGATCCAGCCGAGCCACCAGGCGAGCAGCACGCACAGGAACAGCAGGATCGAGAAGCCCACCCGGAAGGCCAGCGCACGCGCCATGTTGCTGGTCTTGGCCTTGCCGTCGCGGCCGTCCTTGAGCATGAACAGCAGCGCAGCGCCCAGGCTGGCAAGGATGGCCACAAAGGCCAGCGCGACAAGGTATCCCATGTCGGGGATTATCCGGTGAAGCCCGGCGGGTCTTTGGCCTGGCGCCGATGGTTGATCGCGCTGGCGGCCTTCGCGGCTGCCGCGGGCACGGCCTCGCTGGGCATGTGGCAGCTGTCGCGGGCCGCGCAAAAGCTGGCGATCCAGCAGCAGATCGAGCAGCAGCGCCAGCGCCCGGAGCTCGACAACCGTGGCTATGCCGCACTGAGCGACCCGCTGGCCGAAGTGCAGCGCCGCGTGCGCCTGGCGGGACGCTGGCTGCCCGAGCACACCGTGTTCCTCGACAACCGCAGCCTGCAGGGCCGGGCGGGCTTTTTCGTGCTCACGCCGCTGGAGCTGGAGGCGCCGGCGCGCGGCGTGCTGTGGGTGCAGCGTGGCTGGGCGCCGCGCGACCTGGTGCAGCCCACGCGGCTGCCGCCGGTGGCAACGCCCGAAGGCCGGGTGGAGGTGACGGGCCGGCTGGCTGCCGCGCCTTCGCGCATGTTCGAGCTCGCGTCTGCCAAGGACGGCGCGCGCGACACTGCTGCGCTGCCTTTGGGGTCTTCGCCCATCGCGCACAATCTGGACATCGCGGCGCACGCGCGTGAGCACCGGCTCGACGTGCGCCCGGGCGCGCTGCTCGAAACAGGCGAGGCGTCGCAAGGCTTGCGGCGCGACTGGCCTGACATCGCCAGCGGCGTCGACAAGCACTACGGCTACGCATTCCAGTGGTTCGGGCTCAGCGCCCTGGTCCTCATCCTCTATGTCTGGTTCCAGTTCATCGTCCCCCGGCGCCGGCGCACCTGAGCCGGCTGCGCCGCGCGCGCCCGACGACGCGCCGCTGGGCCTGACGGTTCACTCCATGCCCGATGCGCGCGACGCCATTGATGCCTCGCAGCGCCAGACCCGCGTGGGCCGCCTGCGCATGCTGCTGGTGATGCTGGTGTGTGCCGCGCCGGTCATCGCCTCGTACTTCACCTACTACGTGATCCGCCCGGAAGCCAAGCGCAACCACGGCGAGCTGATCGATCCGCAGCGCAACCTGCCGGCGGTCAACGCGATCACGCTGCAGGGCGCGCCGGTGCCGCTGGCCTCGCTGCGCGACCAGTGGCTGCTGGTCAGCGTGGGCGGTGGCGCTTGCGACGCGCGCTGCGAGCGCCACCTGTACCTGCAGCGCCAGCTGCGCGAAGGGCTGGGCCGCGAGAAGGACCGGCTGGACTGGATCTGGCTGGTCAGCGACGATGCCCCGGTGCCCGAGGCACTCAAGCCCGCGCTGGCGCAGGGCACGGTGCTGCGGGTCGACGGTTCGCAGCTGGCTGCATGGCTGGCCCCGGCGGCAGGGCGGCAGCTCGCTGACCACCTGTACCTGGTCGACCCGATGGGCCGCTGGATGATGCGCTTCCCGGCGCTGCGCGACGACGTGGCGGTGGATGTGCAGGCCGCGGGCAAGATCAAGCGCGACCTCGAGCGGTTGCTGCGCGCCGCCAACTCGTGGGACCGCGCCGGCCGCTGATGCTGCCGATGCCGCTGACGCAACCGGGCACACCGTGATGGAGACACAACCCCTGTACGACCTGGCACCGCTGGCGCGGCTGATGCTGCTGGGCGTGCTGATCGCGCTCGGGCCGCTGGTGTGGATCGGCTGGCGCCACCGCGGCGACCGCGGGCAGGGCGGCTCGCGCCGGCTGCAGGCGCTCACCGTGTTAACCCTGTTCCTCACATTTGATTTGGTGCTGTTTGGCGCCTTCACGCGCCTCACCGATTCCGGCCTGGGCTGCCCCGACTGGCCGGGCTGCTACGGTAGCGCCAGCCCGATCGGTGCCAAGGACGAAATCCACGCCGCGCAGACCGCGATGCCCACCGGCCCGGTGACCTTCAGCAAGGCCTGGATCGAGATGATCCACCGATACCTTGCCACCGGCGTGGGCGTGCTGATCATCGCGCTGACGGTGATTGCATGGGTGCAGCACCGCCGTGCAGGTGCAGAAGCACGCGCTGCGGTGCTCAGCCCGTGGTGGCCCACCTTCACGCTCGTCTGGGTGTGCATGCAGGGCGCGTTCGGCGCGCTGACGGTGACGATGAAGCTGTTCCCGGCCATCGTCACGCTGCACCTGATGGGCGGCATCGGGCTGCTGGCCCTGCTGGCGCTGCAGGCCTCGCGTCAGTCGCAGCTGGCAGCGCAGCGCAGCACCGCAGCGCTTTCGCGCGGCCTGCGCGCGCTGATGTGGGCAACGCTGGCTGCCGTGGTGATGCAGGTGGCCCTGGGCGGCTGGGTCAGCACCAACTATGCGGTGCTGGCCTGCACCGAGTTCCCGGCGTGTCAGGGCCAGTGGTGGCCGCCGATGGATTTCCGCCAGGGCTTTGAGGTCTGGCGCGAGCTGGGCAAGACCGGCAGCGGCGAGCACCTGACCTTCGCCGCACTCACGGCCATCCACTACACCCACCGGCTGTTTGCGTATGTCGTGTTCGCATTGCTGATCGCTCTGGGCTGGGCGCTTCGCGGCACCGCACTGAAGACGCAGGCACGTGCGCTGCTCACCATCGCATTGCTGCAGTTCATCACCGGCCTGTCGAATGTGGTGCTGGGCTGGCCGCTCGTGGCTGCGGTGCTGCACACCGGCGGCGCGGCGCTGCTGGTCACCGTGCTGGTGTGGGCGCTGGCAGAAAGCCGCGTGGCGCACGGCGCAGCGCAGGGTGAGCGCCATTCGGGCACCGCCTCGCGCGGGCCGGGTGGCCCCGCGGTTTCGGCATGATGCGAACTTCGCTGACATGAGCACCACGCCGCCCGCCCACCCCGCTGCCTCGCTGGCCATGCCCTCGCGCTGGAAGCAGTACTACGCGCTGACCAAGCCGCGCGTGGTGCAGCTCATCGTGTTCTGCGCGCTGATCGGCATGGTGCTGGCGGTGCCGGGCGCGCCCACGCTTGGCGAGTGGCGGCTGATCGTGATTGCCAGCATCGGCATCTGGCTGGTGGCGGGTGCGGCGGCGGCCTTCAACTGCATCGTCGAGAAAGGCATCGACGCGCGCATGAAGCGCACCGCCTGGCGGCCCACCGCCAAGGGCGAGCTGAAGGACCTGCACACGCTGCTGTTCTCGGCGCTGCTGTGCGCGGTGGGCTCGTGGCTGCTGTACATGTGGATCAACCCGCTGACCATGTGGCTGACCTTCGCCACCTTTGTGGGCTATGCGGTGGTCTACACCGTGATCCTCAAGCCGCTGACACCGCAGAACATCGTGATCGGCGGTGCCTCGGGCGCCATGCCGCCGGTGCTGGGCTGGGCCGCGCTGCGCGGCGATGTCGGCCCCGAGGCCTTCATCCTGTTCCTGATCATCTTCCTGTGGACGCCGCCGCACTTCTGGGCGCTGGCGCTGTACCGGGTGGAGGACTACCGCAAGTCGGGCCTGCCGATGCTGCCGGTGACGCATGGCAACGAGTTCACGCGGCTGCAGATCCTGCTGTACACCTTCATCCTGTTCGCCGCCTGCCTGCTGCCTTTCATCATCGGCATGAGCTCGTGGCTGTACCTGGCCAGCGCGGTGGTGCTGAGCGGCTGGTTCTGCGTGTACGGCTGGCGGCTGTGGCGCAACTACTCCGACACGCTGGCGCGCGCCACCTTCCGCTTTTCGCTGTGGCACCTGAGCCTGCTGTTTGCGGCGCTGCTGCTCGACCACTACCTGCTGTGAGATGACCCTGCCCAAGCGCCGTCTGGCCCCGCATTCACCCGCCGTGACTGCAGCGTGCGCCGTGCCTGTGCGTCGCAGCTTGCTGGGCGCAGCGGTGGGTACCGCTGCCCTTGCGCTGGCCGGCTGCTCGCAAGACAAGCCCTCGTTTCGCGGCATCGACATCACCGGTGCCGAATACGCGCGTGATTTCCGGCTGGCCGACTTCAACGGCCAGACGCGCAGCATCGCCGACTTCCGCGGCAAGGCGGTGGTGGTGTTTTTCGGCTTCACCCAGTGCCCCGACGTGTGCCCCACCGCGATGAGCGACCTGGCGCAGGCGCGTCAGCTGCTGGGCAAGGACGGCGAGCGGGTGCAGGGCATCTTCATCACGCTCGACCCCGCGCGCGACACCGCCGAGGTGCTGAAGGCCTACGTCACCAACTTCGCGCCCGACTTCCTGGCGCTGCGCGGCGACGACGCGCAGACGGCCGCCACCGCCAAGGCCTTCAAGGTGTTCTACAAGAAGGTGGAAGGCAAGACGCCCACCAGCTACACGCTGGACCATTCGGCGGGCAGCTTCATCTTCGACCCGCAAGGCCGCATCCGCCTGTACACCCGCCACGGCACCGGGCCGCAGGCGCTGGCCGATGACCTGAAGATCCTGCTGGCGCAGGGTTGAGGCCGCTGCCCTTCAGGCAGCCTTGGGCAGTGCGTTCAGTGTCACCGACCCGATGTTCGCCAGGTTATGCACGACGACCGCGACCCAGATTGAAGCGGTTCGCTCCTTCAGCCAGAGCAGGCCCGCGCCCATGAAGGCAGCGGCGAACATCGATACGAGGGTTTCTGCGCTCAAGCCTTCGGTCAGCCCGTGCGCGAGACCGAAGAACGCAACGATGGGCAGCGCACCCCAGCCGATGCGAATGCCTGCAACCGAGAGTGGCTTGCCCAATGCGCCCACCAGCAAGGCCAGCAGTACGCCACGGTACATCGCCTCCTCGTCCAGGCCGGGCATGGTGGCTTGAAACAGGATCGTCTCGCCCGTGAGGGGCTTGCCGTCCCGGAACACATAGGCGATCACCCAGAACGTCAACAGCAGCGCAGCCGATACCGCGATGGTTGATTTCCACTCCGACGCCCTTGGCATTGCAAAGATGCCGGTCTCGGCGCGAAGGGGCCGCGGCAGCAGGAAGTACATGCCCAGCGTCAACGCGATGGCGATGATCTTGCCCGGCCAGTTGTATTCTAGGCTTGGCGTCAGGCTGCCCATGCTCGCGCCGATGGACATGGCGATCATGTTGACGCACACCGCACCGATCGCTGCCAGGCACAGCAGGCACGCGCGCGGCGAGCGAAACTGTCCGCTCAGCAGCAAGGCCGCGAGGGTGGGCACGCCAATCGCGGCGGACAGGATGAGCAGGGCTTCGGTCATGAGGTAGTGCGTTCTGGCGCAACAGGTACAAAAAAGCCCGGGCAGAGCCGGGCTGGGTCTTCAAGACTTGAGGAGCGCGGTCAGGCGTATTCTGCCAACGCCTTGCGCATCTTCTTCATCGCCGCCACTTCGATCTGGCGGATGCGCTCGGCGCTCACGCCGTATTCGGCGGCGAGTTCGTGCAGCGTCATGCCGCCCGAGCCGTCGTCATTTACCTTGAGCCAGCGCTCCTCGACGATGCGGCGGCTGCGCTCGTCCAGCACCTGCAGCGCCGCGGCGATGCCGTCGCTGGCCATCACGTCGCGCTCGCGCGCTTCGATCATCGCGGTGGGCTCGTGGGTGGCGTCGGCGAGGTAGGTGATCGGGCCGTAGGCCTCTTCGCTGTCGTCGGCAGGGGACGGGTCGAGCGCCACATCGCCGCCGGCCATGCGCGTTTCCATCTCGATGACTTCCTCGCGCTTGACGTTGAGCTCGCGCGCCATCACCTCGATCTGCGCGTCGGTCAGCGTGTCGCGGTGGGTGTCGGCGTCGGCATCGTCCTTGAAGCCCTGCTTCATCGAGCGCAGGTTGAAGAACAGCTTGCGCTGCGCCTTGGTGGTGGCCACCTTGACCATGCGCCAGTTCTTCAGGATGTATTCGTGGATCTCGGCCTTGATCCAGTGCAGCGCGTAGCTGACCAGTCGCACGCCCTGATCGGGGTCGAAGCGGCGCACCGCCTTCATCAGGCCGATGTTGCCCTCCTGGATCAGGTCGCCGTGCGGCAGGCCGTAGCCCAGGTACTTGCGCGAGACCGACACCACCAGCCGCAGGTGCGACATCACCAGCTTGCCGGCGGCCTCCAGGTCGTTGTGGTCCTTGAGCTTGCGCGCAAAGTCCTGCTCTTCCTCGGGCGTGAGCAGGGGCAGGCGGTTGACCGCCGAGATGTAGGCGTCGAGGTTGCCCAGCGGCGGGATGACCGCCCAGGGGTTGGCAACCGCGACCGCGTTGACGGGAACTGCAGTGACCGTGGACATCGACATGACCTCCTTGAAGCTTTGTATGTTAGCACTCCCTGTGAGCGAGTGCTAAAGGAAAAGTTCCGGTGGCTGTTGTACGCGCTTGAGTCACATCAGGATTCATGCTTTGAAAAGCCGAATTCATAAGTGTACACACACTTACCAAAGGTTCGGTGACCATCGAAACCCGGGCGGCTGAAGGCGGCCGCCCGGGTGCCGCCCGATGCCCGGCCCGCGAAAACCGAAGTCAGCGCACCAGCTCGACAGGCTCGAGCACATCGCCCTGCGGCAGGATGCGCCCGATCACCGCGGTGTGCGTGTAGCCCGCGGCCTTGAGTGCGGCCACGCAATCGGCCGCGCGTTCGCCCGGCACGCTGGCCAGCAGGCCGCCGGCGGTCTGCGGGTCGAACAGCAGGGCATGGCGGGGGTCGCCCACAAAGTCCTGCGCGTTGCGCAGCGCGCGGCGCAGTCGCACATTGGCCGGCTGCAGCGAACTCAGGATGCCGGCGGACACGCAGTCCACCGCGCCATCCAGCAGCGGCAGCGCCGACAGCTGCAGCTGCGCGTCCACATTGGACGGCCGCGTCATCTCCACCAGATGGCCCAGCAGGCCGAAGCCGGTGAGGTCGGTGCAGGCGGTGGCCCCATGCTCGCGCAGGATGCGCGCGCCGTCGCGGTTGGAGACGATCATCGACTGCAGCGCCGCGCTGATCCAGCGCCCGCGCGCCTTGGCCTGCGCATGCGCCGCAAACAGCGTGCCGGTGCCGATCGGCTTGGTCAGGATCAGCGCATCGCCGGGCCGCATGCCGCCCTTGCGCATCACGTCGTGCAGGTCTTCGTCGATCAGGCCGTTGATCGCAAAGCCGAGCGCGAGCTCGCGGCCTTCGCCGGTGTGGCCGCCCACCAGGGCGCAGCCCGCCTCATTCAGCACCTCCACCGCGCCGGTCATCATCTGGAACAGCAGGTCTTCGGTCTTGCTCTCCAGCCCCGGTGGCACGGTGGTGACCGCGGTGGCCGACTGCGGCTCGCCACCCATCGCGAACACATCGCCCAGCGCATGGTTGGCCGCCACCTTGCCGAAGAGGTAGGGGTCGTCGATGAAGGCACGGAAGAAGTCCACCGTGTGCACCATCGCCTTGCCCGGCGGCACGCGCACCACGGCCGCGTCGTCGGGCGAGTTCAGGCCGATCAGCACGTCGCTGCGCTGGATCGGGTTGAGCGAGCCGAGCGCGCGCGACAGCACGGTGGCGCCCACCTTGGCGCCGCAGCCGCCACAGCGCATCGCGATCGCCGAGATCGCCTGCAGCGATTCTTCGGCGTTCAGCGACACGCCCTGGCCCGGCGTCTCGGGCGCGGCCGGCATGGCATGCGCATCCATCGCCGGGAACTCACTGAACTTGCGCATGAAGCGCCGGTCGATCCAGTCCTTCCAGCGCCACACCCAGTCGCCGGCAAAGCCGATGCGCCCGCGCGAGGCCACCGCATGGCGGTTGCCGGTGGAAATGAGGGCCAGCCAGCTCGTCTGCGGGCGGTACGGCTGCAGCGCTTGCCCGGCCACCGCGCGCCTCAGATTCTCGGTGAGCGGCTTGCCCATGCGCACCGCAAACACGCCAGCCTTCTCCAGCGGCTGGCCGATCATCGAGGCCACGTCGCCGGCAGCAAACACGCGCGGGTCGGTGGGGCTGTGCAGGAATTCGTTGACCTGGATGAAGCCGCTGTCGTCCAGCGCCAGGCCGCTGTCGCGCAGCCAGGCCGGGCCGCCCGCTTGCGTCACCCACATGGTTTCGTCGGCGTCGAACACGCGGCCGTTGGCCGTCACCAGACAGCCGGGCTGCACCTCGGTGACGGCGGCGCTGCAATGCACCGCCACGCCGCGCTCGGTCAGCACCTTCAGGAAGTGCTTGCGCACCCATGCGTTGTGCGTGGGCAGGATCTCCGTGGCGGCAGAAAACAGCGCAAAGCTCAGGTCGTCGGGCGAGCGACCGATGGCGCGCAGCTCGTGGCGCAGCCGGTACTGCATCGCCAGCGTGAGCTCCACGCCACCGGCGCCGCCACCCACCACCGCAATCGTCATGCGGCCGTGGTGCTTGCGCACGCGCTCCAGCAGCGCCAGCCAGCGCTGGTTGAAGCGGAAGATCGGCTTGACCGGCACCGCGTTTTGCTCGGCGCCCTGCACCTGCTGCACCTGCGGTGTGGAGCCGGTGTTGATCGACACCCAGTCGTAGGGGATGGCCGGTCGGCCGCGCACCAGCACCTGCCCGCCGCTGCCGTCGGTGTTGCGCTTGAGGCCCGTCACCTCGCCGTGGATCATGCGGGCGCCCGCGAAGGCGGCCAGGCGGCCCAGGTCGATGTGCACCTCGTCAAAACCGTAGTGGCCTGCGATGTAGCCCGGCAACATCCCCGAGTAGGGCGTGTCCATGTCGGTGCAGATGAGCGTGAGGCGCACGCCGGGCAGCGGCTTCATGCCGAACATGCGCAGCACGCCGACATGGCTGTGGCCACCGCCCACCAGCACGATGTCGCGCAGCACAGGAGAAGAGGGGGATTGCATCGGGTCTCAGTCTTGCAGCACGTCGCCGATCAGGTCCAGCAGCGCGGCCTGCTCGGCATGCGGCGCGAACAGCGGCGCACGCAGCTCGCACTGTGCCATGAGTTGTTCGAGCCGGCCGGGCGTACGGCATTCGCGCAGCGCCTGCGCCAGCCCCTGTGCGTCGCCCACCGCAAAGTAGCCGCTGTAGTCGCGGCCCAGCATGCCGACGTTGCCGTCCATGCGCGAGGCGAGCACCGGCGTGCCGCTGCATACCGCCTCCATCACCACATGCGCTCCGCCTTCCATGCGGCTGGCGTGCACCAGCAGATGCGCGCGCTGGATGCGCGACAGCGCCTGGGCGTGGGGCAGGCCCCCCAGCCAGCGGTAGTGCGGGCACTGCGCCATGGTCTCGCGCGCCGCGCGCTCCAGCGCTGCATCAAGCGGGCTGCCGATGTGGTCGATCAGGATGCCCTCGCGACGCGAGATCAGCCGCGCGGCGGCCATCAGCGTCAGCGGGTCCTTCTCGTCGCGCAGATGGCCCACCATCACCGCACGCAGGTGGCGGCCGGTCTTGGGCAGCCGCTGGCGCGAGGTGGTGGACTGGAAGATCACCCGCGCCTTGGCGCGGTGCTGCGCCGGCAGCGCGTGCGGCGCCTCGTCTTGCAGCACCACCAGGTGCGAGGCGAGGTCCAGCGATCGCTGCGCCTGCGCATCGGTGGCGATGTCGCGGTACAGGTCGGTGCCGGTCAGCACCACCACCAGCCGCGCACTGCCGTGGCGCTGCGCCCAGGCGTCGATCGAAGCGGCCGAGCGGCGCGCGTGCAAGGCCAGAATCACCTCGTCTTGTTCGGCCTGTTCATCGGGCCAGCGGTCGGTGATGCGGGCAGAATGCGCCTGCGACAGCATGCGCTGCCAGCGCCTCGCGGTCTGCCAGTTGCCGTTGTTGGCACTGGCCAGCGCCGGGGTCACGATGACGATGGAAGAACGTTTCACAGAGCGGCTCACTGAGGGGTTTATAGCGTGTCGGCGACCGTGCTGCGCCCGGAAATGACAGGTTCATCCGCCCTGATGGCGCCACCGCAGCCCCGCGCGCGGGGCTTGGGCGACCACGCCCGCGCGTTGCGCCAGGTCGATGCCGCCGCACAGGCGCAGGCGCTGGCCGACGCGCTGCGCCACACCCGCGCACGCACGCTGGGCCTGATCGAGGCCTGGGCGCAGGCCCTGCCCGAACTGGACGTGCCGCAGCGCGACGAACTCAACCCGCCGCTGTGGGAGTGGGGGCACATCGCCTGGTTCCAGGAATGGTGGATTGCGCGCAACCTGCAGCGCGGTCACGGCACCGCCTGCGACCCGATGCATGCACGCCGCGCATCGCGCCTGGCGCTGGCCGACAGCCTGTACGACTCGACCCTGGTGGCGCATGGCACCCGCTGGGACTTGCCGCTGCCGGGCCTGGCCACCACGCTCGACTACCTGGCCGATGTGCAGCGCGACACGCTGGCCTGGCTGGACACCTCGCCGCCTGCAAGCGACCTGTACTTCGGCTGGTTGGTGCTGATGCACGAAGCCATGCACGGTGAGGCGCTGGTGTACATGGGCCAGGGCCTGCAGATCGACCTGCCCGAACCCCTGCGGCGAGGCCACGCCGTGCCGGGCGCGCTGGCGCTGTCGGGTGCGGCGGCCGATGCGCAGATCGACATCCCGGCGCAGCGCTGGACGCTGGGCTGCGGGCCCCAGCAAGGCGGTGCCTGGGCCTTTGACAATGAATTCGGCACGCGCGAGGTGGCGCTGGATGCGTTTCGCATCGACGCCCACCCGGTCCGCTGGTCACGCTACCTGCCCTTCATCGAGGCCACCGGCCACGCGCCGCCACCGCACCTGCGGCGCACTTCTGACGGGTGGCAGCAGCGCATCGGCGCGGCATGGTCGGCCATCGACCCGGCTGCGCCCGCTGTGCACCTCAACGCGCACGACGCCGAAGCCTGGTGCCGCTGGGCGGGCCGCCGTCTGCCCACCGAGGCCGAATGGGAATGCGCCTGCCTCAGCACGGAGCCGGGACGCTTTGCCTGGGGCGAGGTGTGGGAGTGGATGGCCTGCCGCTTCGCGCCCTTCGATGGCTTCGTGCCGCATCCGTACCGCGACTATTCGCAGCCGTGGTTTGACGGTGCCTACCGGGTGCTGCGCGGCGCCTGCAGCGCCACCTCGGAGGTGCTGGCGCATCCGGGCTACCGCAACTTCTTCGTGCCCGCGCGCAACGACATCCTGGCGGGCTTCCGCTCGGTGGCCGTCGACTGACGACGCGTCAGTTCGCCAGAGCCCAGCGGGGCCGCTATACCGGTGCCCAGAACACCGCAAAGCGCTGGCGTTCATCGCACCAGGCCTGCGGTGCGCCAAAGCCCGCCGAGCGCAGCAGCGCGTCGAAGCGCGGCAGCGTCCACTTGCACGAGATTTCAGTGTGGATCGTCTCGCCGGCGCTGAAGTCACGCTCGCCATCGGGCCAGCGCACCTTCAGCGAATGGTTGGCCACCAGGTGCATCTCGATGCGGTCCAGCGCGGTGTCGTAGCGCGCCAGATGCCGCCAGTCGGCCAGCGCGAAGTCGGTGCCCGCGAGGCGGTTGATGTGCAGCAGCAGGTTGCGGTTGAAGGCTGCGGTCACGCCCAGGGCGTCGTCGTAGGCTGCCTCCAGTTCGGCAGTGCCCTTGACCAGGTCCACCCCGATCAGCAGGCCGCTGCCCGGCGCGCTGCCGCAGGCGGCATGCACCGTGCGCAGGAAGGCCTGCGCCTCCTCGGGCGTGAAGTTGCCGATGCTTGACCCCGGGTAGAACAGGATGCGCGGCGCGTCACCGGCGATGCCCGCGTCATCCGGCAGGCGCAGGCCGGACGAAAAGTCGAGCCCCAGCCCGGTCATCTGCAGCGCGGGGTGCTGCCGCTGCAGGCATTCGAGCGCGTTGCGCAGGAAGTCCACCGAGATGTCCACCGCCACATAGTGCGCCGGTTCGAAGCGCTCGAACAGCGCGGCGGCCTTGTTGCAGTTGCCCGCGCCCAGGTCGATCAGCGTGGCGCCACGTGGCACGCACGCCGCCATCGCAGCACCATGCCCGGCAAAGATCTGCGCCTCGGTGCGGGTGGGGTAGTACTCGGGCAACTCGGTGATGGCCTCGAACAGGCGCGAGCCGAGTGCGTCGTACAGGTACTTGGCCGAGGTGTGGGCGCGCGCGGCACGCAGGCCGGCCAGCAGCTCCTCACGCACGGCATCGCGATCCTCGTGATGGATCTGCAGGAATCGGGGAGATTTCATGTGCGGCCTACAGCTTCGCACAAACCGGCGTCAGTCCGATGCAAGGAAAAGCGGGGCGTCCGGGATTTTTTTCGTGGCCCACGCCACGAGATGAAATCAGTTGTAATCGATTCGGGCTCCGTTCGCGAGGCGGCAGCCCCGTTTCTCGCTTTTTTTCACTGAGGAAATTCCATGATCAGCCTGTCCCCCTCGCGCACCCTGAAGGCACTGATGACCTGCGCGGTCCTGTGCTTCGGTGCGCTAAGTCATGCGCAGCAAGTCTTTCGTGTGACCACCATCCCCGAAGAAGCCGCCACCGAGCAGGTGCGCAAGTTCACCCCCCTGGCGAACTATCTCGAAAAGCAGCTCGGCATGAAGGTCGAGTTCACTCCCGTCAACGATTACCCGGCCGCCGTCGAGGCGCTGGTCAACAAGAAGGTGGATCTGGTCTGGTTCGGCGGATTCACCCACGTGCAGGCCAACCTGCGCAGCGGCGGCAAGATCGTGCCGCTGGCACAACGCGAAGAAGACACCAAGTTCCAGTCGGTGTTCATCGCCAAGACCGATTCGGGCATCAAGGGCCTGGCCGACATGAAGGGCAAGCAGGTGTCCTTCGGCTCGCAAAGCAGCACCTCCGGCCACCTGATGCCGCGCAGCTTCCTGCTGCAGGCCAACATCAATCCCGAAAAAGATTTCCGTCGCATCGCCTACAGCGGTGCGCATGACGCCACCATCGCGTCGGTGGTCAGCGGCAAGGTCGACGCGGCCGCGCTCGACATCACCGTGTGGCGCAAATTCGTCAGCGAGAACCGGGTCGACACCAAGGCGGTCGACGTGTTCTACACCACCCCGCCGTACTTCAACTACAACTGGTCGGTGCATGCCGACATGCCCAAGGCGATGCAGGACAAGGTCAAGGCGGCCCTGCTGGCCCTGAGCGACAAGGACCCGGCGCAGGCCGAGATCCTCAAGCTCAACCGCGCCACGCGCTACATCGCGACCACGCCCGAGAACTACAAGGGCCTGGAGTCGGCAGCGCGCAGCGCCGGCCTTCTGTAAGCGGCTGCATACTGCTGCCCCATGAAGATCGTTCTGGACGGCGCCTCGGCGCGCCACCCGGCCGCGCGGGCTGACGCAGCCCCCGCCATCCGCTCGCTGTCGGTGTCGATCGGTGCCGGCGAGCAGGTGGCGGTGATCGGCCCCTCGGGCGCCGGCAAGACGACGCTGCTGCAGGTGATGGCGTGCGCGCTGTCGCCGCAGCACGGGCGGCTTGCGCTGGGCGACGCCGATCCGTGGTCGCTGTCGCGCAGCGCGCTGCAGCGCCTGCGCGGCCGGCTGTTCATGGCGCCGCAGGTGCCGCCGCTGCCGCCGCGCCAGCGCGTGGTCACCTCGGTGCTGGCCGGCCGCCTGCCGGCGATGGGCGTGTGGTCCAGCGTGCGCTCGCTGTTCTATCCCTCGGACATTCCCGCGGCCTTCGCGGCGCTCGAGCGCTTTGATCTGGCCGACAAGCTGTTCGAACGGGTCGACCGCCTGTCGGGTGGCGAGCGCCAGCGCGTGGGCCTGGCGCGTGCGCTGTTGTCGCCCGCATCGCTGTGGCTGGTAGACGAGCCGCTGTCGGCGCTGGACCCGGCGCGCTCTACCCAGGCCATGCGCACGCTGGTCGATGGCGCGCGCGAGCGCGGCATCACGCTGGTGGCCACGCTGCACCAGGTGGACAAGGCGCTGGAGCACTTTCCGCGCATCATCGGTCTGCGCGACGGCGCGCTGGCTTTTGATCTGCCGTCGGCACAGGTCACGCGCGAGCGGCTGGCGGCGCTGTACGACCAGTTCGAGCACGAGCTGCGTGGCGAAGCCGCTGCCCCGGTGGCAGACATCGCCCCGGCGCCGGCACAGCCCGCGGTGATGCACTGCCGCTGACACCGGCCCGTTGCCTGCACGCTGCATCTGCCATGTCTGCCGTCCTGCCCCCGTCCACCCTGCGCGCGCCCGAGCGCGATCCAGCCTGGCTGCCGCGCCTGTTCTGGATCAGCCTGGCGCTGGTGCTGTTGTGGCCGCTGGGTGTGGCCACCGAGTTCAAGCCCTGGGTGCTGCTGGAGCGCGACAACCTGAAGGTCACCGCGCAGTTCCTCGGCAGCTTCCTGCCGCTGGCGCTCTCGGGTGAATTCCTGTCGATGGTGGCCAGGGAGACCTGGCGCACGGTGGCCACCGCCACCGCCGGCGTCACGCTCGCGCTGGTGATTGCGATTCCGCTCACCTTGCTGTCCACCCGCGTGCTGTCGGTCTCGGCGCTCAGTGGCCGCATGGCGGCGCTGCCGTTCGTCGTGCGCCAGGCGGTGCGCTGGCTGCTGATCGTGCTGCGCTCCATCCCCGAGCTGGTGTGGGCGCTGGTGTTCGTGCGTGTGGTCGGCCTGGGTCCCACCGCCGGCGTGCTGGCCATTGCGCTCACCTATGGCGGCATGCTGGGCAAGGTGTACGGCGAGATCCTGGAAAGCGGCGAGACGCATCCGACGCAGACGCTGCTGCGCAACGGCAGCGGCCGGCTGCAGGCCTTCTTCTACGGGCTGCTGCCCACCAACGCGGCAGAGCTCACCTCGTACACGGTGTATCGCTGGGAATGCGCGATCCGCTCTTCGGTGGTGCTGGGCTTTGTCGGGGCGGGGGGCCTGGGCCAGCAGCTCGACAACTCGATGAAGATGTTCAACGGTGGCGAGGTGGCCACCATGCTGCTGGTGTTCGTGGCGCTGGTGGCGCTGGCCGACCGGGTGAGCGCCTGGCTGCGCAGGAGCCTGTCATGACCCGGCCCGCCACGCCCCCGGTGTCCCCTGCGCGCGCCGCGGCCAACCCGCCGTACCGGTTGCCGGCGCGCCTGTTCGATGCGCGCTGCAAGGCCTGCTGGTTCACCGCCGGCCTGATGGTGCTGGTGGTCTTGAGCTTCTGGAGCCTGGACCTGCAGTGGCGGCAGTTCTTCTCGGCCGAGGCAGCGAACAGCATGGGCCGCTTCATCGGCGAGTTCTTCCCGCCCGACCTGTCGCCTGCGTTCACGTCAAAGCTGCTGGTGGGTGCCTGGGAGACGCTGGCGATGTCGGTGCTGGGCACCGCGCTGGCCGCTGCACTCGGGCTGGCGCTGGCCTTGCCTGCCAGCCGCACCCACGAAGGCGATCCGGCCTACGGCCGGGCGCCCACGCGGCTGCTGCTCAATGCGCTGCGCTCGGTGCCCGAGCTGGTGTGGGCCGCGCTGCTGCTGATCTCGGCTGGCCTGGGCCCGTTTGCCGGCACGCTGGCGCTGGCGCTGCACACCGCGGGCGTGCTGGGCCGCCTGTTTGCCGAAGCCATCGAAAACGTGCCGCCTGGCCCGGGCGCCGCATTGCGCGCGCAGGGCGTGGGCAGTGGCCGGGTGTTCCTGTACGCCACGCTGCCGCAGGTGCTGCCACAGCTGCTGAGCTACACGCTGTACCGCTGGGAAAACAACATCCGCGCCGCTGCAGTGCTGGGCGTGGTGGGCGCGGGCGGCCTGGGGCAGCTGCTGGCCTTCCACATGGGCCTGTTCCAGATGAGCAAGACCGCATCCATCCTGGGCGCGATGCTGCTGATGGTGGCGCTGGTCGATGTGCTCAGCCATGTGGCGCGGCACCGGCTGACGCGCTAGCGCCGCTGGAGCCGCTGGCGCCGCGTCACTTGCGCGCCTTGGTCTCGGCGACCAGGCGGGCGAGTTCGTCGCCGCTCTTGTAGTGCGGCACCTTGAAGGTCAGGCGCTTGGCGCGCTGGATGAAGCTGTTGCTGCCCTGCACCTCGTCCTTCCAGTAGCGGTCGGCCAGGGCGATGTTGGCGCGTGCATCCACCTCGAACGCCTCCTGCGACGCGCGGCCGCCGAAGATGTAGAGCTTGCCGTCGATCATCTTCCACGCGTCGGCATCACCGCCCCACGGGATGCCGTAGACGATGCCGTTGGCGCAGTAGCCGCCGTACTGCGGCAGGTACTTGCGCGGGTTCTGGTCGAACAGCGCCTTGTGCCCGGCGCTGGCGAAGCGGAAGTCCACGCCTTCAAAAGTGCTGCGGAACTGCGGCGAGCCCTGCGCGTAGCGGCCCTGGGTGAAGTAGGCCACCACGTCGGCGCCCTTGAGCATGAGGCGTTGCTCGGGTTCGGCGCTGACGGCGTTCACCGGCTTGAGGGTGCTGGACGGGTTTTGCGCCAGCATCGCGCCGCAGCCCGACAGCAGCATCGCTGCGGCGATGCCGGCCAGCACCAGGTTGGGCAGATGGCGCAGCAGGCGACGCGGCCGCGGTGTGCTGGCTTCGCGTGAATTCGGTGTGAGCTTCATGGGGCAAAGAAATCAGGGCCGCGCCGGGTCGGGTGCCGGCTGCCAGGCGCTGGCGACGTCGAGCTCGGTGCGCAGGCTGGGCGTGCGCTGGCGCTGCGACACCTCGGCGTGATGCTCTGCGTACGGCGCAGGCCAACCCAGCAGGCTGCTGGCCACCTCGCAGCGGCGACGCAGGTCGGCCGCGCTGTGGCCACCCAGGTGCAGGATGCCGTAGCGGTAGCTGCCCAGCCACTTGAGGTCGCGTGCAATCGAGCCGGCCGCCTTGGGAAAGGACAGCAGCATCGCATCAGGAAAGCACTCGCGCAGCGCGCGGCGGCGCATGCCTGAGGGCTGGTCGGCCGAGCGCGATGCATCGAACTGGCGATAGACGAAGCTGGCAGCCACCTGCGCGCTTGGCTCTGTGCGCGGCAGCGTGGCCGGGTCTTCGCCGTGCGCCAGCGCCATGGCGATGGCATGCAGGTCGATGCCGTCCACGCGGGCGTACAGGTCGGAGAACTGCGAGGCCATGCGCGGGTTGAACTCGATCACCGAGATCTTGTCGGTGACCGGGTCGTGGAAGAACTCCATGTTGAACAGGCCGTGGGTGAAGCCAACCGCCTGCAGGAAGCGCCGCGCCACATCGGCCGCGCGCTGCTGCACCGATGCATGAAGGCGGCTTGGGTACTCAAAGCGCATGAAGGCCTGGGTGCCGGGGTACATCACCGCATCCACCACGCCCAGGGTGCGCAGCTCGCCGTTGAAGACGTAGCCGTCCAGGTTGTACTGCGGTGCGTTCACCGGCTGCTCGACCATCATGCTGTGCGCGCTGCCGGCCTGCGGCAGCCGCTCGCGCACCACGCGCTCGAAGGGCTCGACCAGATGGCGGATGACCCACAGCTCCCACGCGCCGAAGCGGGTGTGGGCTTGCAGCTCGCTGCGGCTGTGCGCGGTGCGCGCCAGCACCGAGAACGCGGCCTTCACCGGCTTGACGAACAGCGGGTACTGCAGGCCCTGGGGCACGTCTTCGCCGTAGCGGGCATCGAGCCGCGCGAACGCAATGTTGGCTTCGGGGGCAACGCGTTGCAGCACCTCGCGCGCATGCAGCTTGTGCTGGCAGGCCAGCACCGCAGCCACCGGCGTGCCGGGCAGGCCCAGCTTCTCGGCCACCAATGCCGCGCACAGTGCGCCGAACTGCTCCTGGTTGGAGAGCACCGCACGCACGCCCAGGCGCCGCGCGCGGCTGGCGGCCAGCGCAGTGAAGCGCGCCATGTCGAACCACGCCAGGCGCGCATTGCTCGGAAAGCTGAACAGGTCGAAGCCCGCGCTGATGTGGGGCCAGCGCTGCGAAAGCCGGTCGAACGCGATGCGGTCGAAGTCGTGGTTGAACAGCACCAGGCTTCGCGGCGGGCGGGCAAGATCGGCGGTGGGCATGAAAGTACTACGCATCAGGGGGCCCATCGGATGTCGCCCACGAAGGCGAGGCTGCGGCCGAGTGCATTGTCGCTGTCCGCTCCGACGGCCAGGCCGATGATCGCCGGTACCCGATCGCTTTCGTCGCCAAAAAGCCGCAGGAAATCGGCCCAGATCGGGCGTTGCTCTGACTGCCAGGTGCCGGGGGCGGCCTCGTTGCCGCGCAGCACCAGGTAGCGCACCCGCGGCGAATGGGCGTTGGGCAGCGCGGTGTCGCGCGCCAGGGTGGCGTCCCAGACGTAGCACACCGTGGCCGCCGGCAGCGGCTCGCCGCTGACCGCGCGCGCCAGCCGCAGCAGGTTGCGCTCCCAGAAGGGCACCCGCTCGATCGGGTGATCGAACATCACGCAGACCTTGAGTGCGGCGTCATCGCGGTCCTTGCGGCGCAGGTCGGCGCCCGGCAGCGGCTGCTGCAGCCGCCAGTGCCACTGCAGCCCGGCGCTGCGCGGCGGCGCCCAAGGCGCATGGTCGAACACCCAGTTGCCGTAGGACGCGTCCGTCTGCAGCCGCAGCACGGTGCGCGCGGGGCTGGCAGCGGGGTCGGCGTCGGCCACGGTGTCGATGCGGGTCATTGGCGCCTTGCCCTTGGGCAGGCCCACGGCGCGCCAGCCCGGCACCGCGGCGCCGGGGGCCACCGCAGAGAACGCGGGGACGGCCGGTGCGGTTGCCGCGGTGGGTGCAGCAACCCGGCTCGGCGAGGTGGCCTGCGCAAGCGCCTCAGCGGCCCAGATCGTTGAGAGACCAGTCGTAATCCAGATGGCTGATCGCCACATTCTTGGACCTCAGCTTGTCGCGGTCGGCCGGCGCGTCGGCCAGCTGCTCGGCATAGCGTGCCAGCATGTCTTCGAGGCGGCTCCAGCCGCGGTGGCCTTTCTCGAAGTCCTCGCGGAACCACTTGAAGATCATGTTGACCTGCGCCTTGCCGTCGGCGTAGCGGTTGCGGGTGCGGTCGGCCATGAAGCGCTGCATGCCGTCTTCGAGCTGCGCATCCAGCCGCGCAGCCACAAAGGCCTCGGGCCGCAGCGCCGGGCAGCCGATGCTCGCGCAGTTCACCGCCGCGTGGATGCGCGGCTCGGCGTATTTGGGCCGCAGCATCTCGTGCTCGATCCAGTCCAGATGCTGGCGCTCGCCCAACAACGTGAAGAACTTGTTCTTCCAAGGTGACTGCAGCAGCGAGCCGAGGTCCTTGATCGACTTGAGGTTGGGGTATTTGGTGAGGATGAGCTCGATGGTGAAGCCGTTGTAGGCGTTGATCAGAAACGCCATCTGCTGCTCGCGGCTGAAGCCTGCGAACTGCGCCGCGCTCACCGCCGACCACTCGGCCAGCACCTTCTGCAGCGCCGCGCGGTCGGCCGCAAAGCCCTTGTAGTCCACGCGCGACTGCTTGTTGTCAGCCAGCCAGCGCACATGCTTTTTCAGCAGCGCGTCCCAGGCGGCGTAGCTGTGGTCGAGCGCCGGTGTCTGTGCCCATGCAGTGGCGGCGCCCAGCCCGCTTGCTGCAGCCGTCGCAGCCAGGCCCAGCGCTGCGCCGCGCCGCAGCCATCGCCGTCGTGAGTCGTTGGTTGTGGGGTCCCTGCTCATCGTGTGTTCATCCCTGATTCATCCACGCCTGTGGTCGTGGTACTTCTTCACCCAGCGCAACAGGCCGTGGGGCTGGTGCGCGCGCTTCCATTCGCCAGCCGCGTACTTGTTGGCCTCGGCCAGTGTCGGGTAGGTGTGGATGGTGCCCAGCAGCTTGTTGAGGCCCAGGCCGTGCTTCATCGCCATCACATACTCGGCCAGCAGGTCGCTGGCGTGCGTGCCGACGATGGTCACGCCCAGGATGCGGTCCTTGCCCGGCACCGTCAGCACCTTGACGAAGCCGTGCGCCTCGCTGTCGGCGATCGCGCGGTCGAGGTCGTCGATGCCGTACTTCGTCACCTCGTACGCGATGCCCTTCTCGCGCGCCTCCTGCTCGTTCAGGCCCACGCGCGCCACCTCAGGGTCGACAAAGGTGGCCCAGGGGATCACCGAGTAGTCGGCCTTGAACTTCTTGAAGTCGCCAAACAGCGCGTTCACCGCCGCGTACCAGGCCTGATGCGCCGCCACGTGGGTGAACTGGAAGGGCCCGGCCACGTCGCCCGCAGCGTAGATGTTGGGGTAGATCGTCTGCAGGTATTCGTTGGTCTCCACCGTGCGCTGGGTCGGGATGCCCAGGTCCTCCAGGCCGTAGCCCTGCAGGCGGGCCACGCGTCCCACTGCGCAGATCAGCTCATCGAACTCGATGCGCACTTCGGTGCCTGCAGCCTCGGCCACCAGCACCTTGGCATCACCATCGCGCTCGCAGCGCAGCGCCTTGTGCCCGGTCAGCACCCGCACGCCGTCGGCCTGCATCGCCTGCTGCACCAGGGCGGACACCTCCTCGTCTTCGCGCAGCATCAGGCGCGGCGCCATTTCCACCTGCGTGACCTGCGATCCCAGCCGCGCAAAGGCCTGCGTCAGCTCGCAGCCGATCGGCCCGCCGCCCAGCACCACCAGGCGCCTGGGCACTTCATCGAGCTTCGCGAAGGTGTCCCACAGCGTGTCGCTGGTGACGTAGCCCGCCTCGCTCAGGCCCGGTAGCGGCGGCACAAAGGGCCGTGCGCCGGCGGCAATCACGATGCTGCGGGTGGTCAGCACCTGCTTGCCGCCGTCATTCAGCGCGATCTCCACCGTCCACGGGTTGACGATCTTGGCGTAGCCCTGCAGCACCTCCACCCCCAGGCCGGTGTAGCGATCGACGCTGTCGTGCGGCTCGATCGCGCGGATGACGTCGTGGATGCGCTGCATCACCGCGCGGAAGCTGAACGATGGTGCTGTGTCGCTCAGGCCGTACTTCGACGCATGACGCATCTGGTGCGCGAGCTTGGCGCTCTTGATCAGCGCCTTGCTGGGCACGCAGCCGTAGTTCAGGCAGTCGCCGCCCATCTTGTGCGCTTCCACCAGCGTCACCTTGGCCTTCACCGCGGCAGCGATGTAGGCCGTGACCAGGCCGCCCGCCCCTGCGCCGATCACCACCAGGTTGCGGTCGAAGTGGCGCGGCCGCACGGTGGCCCAGCGCGCATAGACCTTGCGCTTTTGCACCGCTTCCACCGCCTTGCGCGCGATCAGCGGGAACAGCCCCAGCAGCACAAAGCTGCCCAGCAGCCCGGGCGACAGGATGCCGCGCAGCGAATCGATCTGCGCGATCTGCGTGCCGGCGTTCACATACACGGCGGTGCCTGCAAGCATGCCGAGCTGGCTGACCCAGTAGAAGGTGAGGGCGCGCATGCGCGTCAGGCCCATCAGCAGGTTGATCACGAAGAAGGGCACCACCGGGATCAGCCGCAGGGTGAACAGGTAGAACGCGCCGTCCTTCTGCACGCCGCGGTCGATCTCGGCGAGCCGCTGGCCAAAGCGTGCCTGCACGCTGTCGCGCAGCACGAAGCGCGCGGCCAGGAAGGCCAGCGTGGCGCCCAGGCTGGAGGCGAACGACACCACCAGCAGGCCCACCCCGAAGCCGAAGATGGCGCCGCCGGCCAGCGTCAGGATCACGGCGCCGGGCAGCGACAGGGCCGTGGCCGCCACGTAGGCCGCAAAGTAGCCACCAATCACCAGGCCCGGCTGTTCGGCGTACAGCGCGGCAAATGCCGCCTGGCTTTGCTTGAGGTAGCCCAGGCTCAGGAAGCGGCCGAGGTCCAGCGCAAAGAAAGCGGCCACCGCAGCGGCCGCTGCGATCAGGACAAGCAGTTTTTTCAGGTTCATGCGGTGGTGCTCATCAGCCTTGCGGGCCGGCCGATGCAACAAAGGTCGACGGCTATACGCAAAACTTGATCCCGCGGATTAGGCCATGGTTCCCCGCGCGGCGTGAGCGCAACGCGCTCGGCCCGCCGACAATGCGCGCCATGGACACACCGGCAGGCCCCCAGCGGAGCCAGGCCCCGCAGCCAGCGCGACACGAGGCCTTGCCCCATGCGTTGCGTCAAGCCCTGTGCGAGGCCGCGCCGCCGCTGCACGACGCAGCCGGCCGCCGCATCGCTGCCGATGCCTGGGCGCGCTGGCCGATCGAGCCGCTGGGCGACCGCGGGCTGGCACACCAGCACCTGCGCCTGCCGGGTACCGGGGTGCTGGCCCGTATCCCCAAGCAAAGCCAGATGCGTCTGGCGGCCGCTGACAACCTGCGCTATCAGGCCGCCTGCTTTGCGCGCGCGGCGCCGGGTGGCCATGTGCCGCGCCTGCTGGCGCAGCTGCCGGCGGGCAGCGCCTTGCCGCACGGGGCGCTGCTGGTCGAAGAGATCGAAGGCCGCGCGGCACGCTTACCGCACGATCTGGGCGCCATCATGCACAGCCTGGCGTCGCTGCATGCCCTGCCGGTGCCCGATGCCAGCGGGGCCGCACCGCTGCTGCACGCCGCCGACCCGCTGCGCGACTTGCTGCAGGAGGTGCAGGCGCAGCTGGGGCAAACGGTGCAACAGGCTCAACCCGTGCAGCTGACGGTGGGTGCACAGGCCGGCCACGGTGTGCTGGCTGCGCCGAGCGCAGGGCTGCAGGCCGTGGCCGAAGAACTGCAGGCCTTGCGCTCGCTGTGCCAGGCCGAGGCCCGCCCGCCGCGTACGCTGATTGCGTTTGACGGCCATCCGGGCAACTTCGTGATTCGCGCCGATGGCCGCGCGATGCTGGTCGATCTGGAGAAGTGCCGCTACAGCCACCCGGGCCTGGACCTGGCGCATGCCACGCTCTACACCTCCACCACCTGGGATGTGCAGGTCTGCGCGGTGCTGTCCGACGACGCGCTGTGCCATGCCTACGCCGAGTGGGAGCGCGCGGTACCCCCGGCGCTGGCGGATGCGGCGCGGCCCTGGCATGTGCCGCTGGCCCGCGCGATGTGGCTGTGGTCGCTGAGCTGGTGCGCCAAGTGGCTGGCGGTGTCGCAGCGCGCACCCGGCGCCAGCGCCGACGGCGAGGACTGGTCGGCCGACCACAGCGATCCGGCGCTGATCGCCCATGTGCGTGAACGGGTGGTGCACTACCTGTCGGCCGACGGTGTGGCCGGTGCGCGCCGTGGCATCAATGCCCTGGCGCGCTGGTGTGCCGTGCCTGCACCGTGATGCGCCTGTCGATCATCGTGCCGGTGCTCAACGAGGGCGCAACGCTGGCCGCGCGGCTCGATGCGCTGGCGCCGTTGCGGGCGCGCGGCGCGGAGCTGGTCGTGGTGGACGGCGGCAGCACCGACGACAGCTGGATGCTGGCCCGCCCGCGTGCCGACCGGCTGCTGCTGGCGGCGCGTGGTCGCGCCGCACAGATGAACGCTGGCGCGGCAGCCGCGTGTGGCGATGTGTTGCTGTTCCTGCATGCCGACACCGCGCTGCCGTTGCAGGCCGACCGCTCGGTGCTGCACGCCGTGCAGCGCGGCGCAGCCTGGGGCCGCTTTGATGTGCAGATCGACGGCCGCCATCCGATGCTGCGTGTGGTGGGCGCGATGATGAATGCGCGATCGCGATACAGCGGTATCGCCACCGGCGACCAGGCGATCTTCATCACCCGCGACGCGTTTGCGCGCGTGGGCGGCTTTCCCGCCCAGCCGCTGATGGAAGACATCGAGATCAGCCGGCGTCTGAAGCGCATCGCGCCGCCGTGTTGCCTGCGCGAGCGGGTCGTCACCTCCGGCCGGCGCTGGGAGCAGCGGGGCGTGTGGCGCACCATCGCGTTGATGTGGCGCTTGCGTGCGTCTTATTTCTTTGGCGCCGATGCCGCCGAGCTGGCGCAGCGGTACGGCTACCGGACAGAGCCGCCTGTGCCGCACGCCCATGTGGCGGTGCTGGCCAAGGCGCCGGTGCCAGGCCTTGCCAAGACGCGGCTGATCCCGGCGCTGGGCGCGCGGGGTGCGGCGCGTGTACAGCGCCGCTTTGCGCTGCACACGCTGCGGCTGGCCAGTCAGGCGGCGCAGCGCATGGGCACCGGGGTGCAGCTGTGGGTGGCGCCATCGGCATCGCTGCGCTTCTTTCGCGCCCTGCGTCGCTCGGCAGGGGCGGGCGAAGCCTTGCAGTGGCACGAGCAACCCAGCGGCGACCTGGGTGCGCGCATGGCGCACGCCTTCGCCACACACTTCAGCGCGCACCCGGGCTTGCCCTTGCTGCTGGTGGGCACAGACTGCCCGCCGCTGTCGCCCGGCCATCTGCTGGCGGCGGCACGCGCGCTGGCCGAGCACGATGCGGTGCTGATCCCGGCCGAAGACGGCGGCTATGTGCTGATCGGGCTGCGCCGGCCGTGCCCCGCCGTGTTTGAAGGCGTGGCGTGGAGCACCGGGAGCGTGCTCGCGCAGACCCGCGATCGCCTGCGCGATGCAGGCCTGAACTGGCACGAGCTGCCCACGCTGTGGGATGTGGACACACCCGACGATTGGGCGCGGTTGCAGCGCGCACTGCAGGGGCAGGGCGCATGAAAGGCCGCATCAAGCGACTGGCCGCGTTGTCCGGCGATGCGGTGCGGGCGCAAGCAAGCACTCGCGTTGATGAGATCTGCCCGCTGTGCGATCGGCCGATCCCGCCCGATCAGCGTGATGCGCACCACCTGGTGCCCAAGTCCAAGGGCGGGCGCCACACCGAGGCGCTGCACCGCATCTGTCACCGGCAGATCCATGCGCTGTTCACCGAGACCGAGCTGGCGCGCGAATACGCCTCGGTCGAGGCGCTGCTGGGCCATCCTGCGATGGCGCGCTTTGTGGCGTGGGTGCGTACCAAGCCCCCGGGCTTCATGGAACGCACCCGCAAGAGCCAGCGGCTGCGGGCATGATGGGCACCCACCGTGAAGCGATGACGCATCTTCCCCAAGCCCTTCACCGCGACGACGCCTGGTACGCGCAGCGACTGGCGCCGCCCGGGCCGGGGCGCGCGCTGCGCATCGTGATCGACACCGACGCGGCCAACGAGATCGACGACCAGTTCGCACTGGCCTGGGCCTTGTTGCGGCCCGAGCGCCTGCGCGTGCAGGGCCTGTACGCCGCGCCGTTTTCCTTCGCGCACCGCCGCGCTGCACTGCCCCATGCACCGGTGGATGCCGCGCCGTTCAACCCGCCTGCCGAAGGCATGGTGCGCAGCTTCGATGAAATCCGTCGCGTGCTCGACTTGCTGCACCTGCCCGATGCCGCCCGGGTGCAGCGCGGCAGCGCGGGCTACCTGAGCGACCTGGCGAAGCCGCTGAAGAGCGATGCGGTCGATCACCTGATCGCCACCGCGCGTGCCACGCCCGAGCGCGACACGCTGTACGTGGTGGCGTTGGGCTGCGTCACCAACATCGCCAGCGCCTTGCTGCTCGCGCCTGACATCGCGCAGCGCATTGTGGTGGTCTGGACCAGCGGCTACCCGTCGCATGCGCCGCAGGTGAATCACTCCTTCAACCTCGAGCAAGACCTGCTGGCCAGCCGCTGGCTGCTGGACAGCGGCGTACCGCATGTGTACCTGCCAGGCTTTCATGTGGGTGCGCAGTTGCGCCTGTCTCTGGCTGAAATGCAGCGCCATGTGCAGCCCTGCGGTGCCATCGGCGCGTACCTGCATCGGCTGTTCACCGACAACCCGCTGTGGCCCCTGCTCGGGCTGCAGCACCTTCGCGATGGCGGCACGCCGCACAGCTGGGTGATCTGGGACGTGATCAACATCGCCTGGCTTCTTGAGCCGGCGTGGGTACCAAGCGAGCTGGTGCGCACACCCCGCCTGGGCGACGACAAGCGCTGGCAGCGTGTGGATGAAGCAGAGGGCCGGCACCGGATGCGCGAAGCCCACGCCGTGCAGCGCGACGCGATCTTCAACGACTTCTTCGGCGCGCTACAGCAGGCGCCGGGCTGAGTCGGGGCTTCAGCGAAAGCGGGTGTATCCCCACCAGATTCGCGTGGCGGTGGTCAGCACGCACAGGCCTGCAAACACCCAGGCCAGCAGCGCAAAGTGCTGCGGCCACAGGCACATCGCGATGAAGAAGGCCAGCGTCTCGCTGGCTTCGGTCAGCCCGCCCAGGAAGTAGAACGATTTGTCGGGGTAGTCGGTGCTGCTCATCTGCCGCTTGGCGGCGATCGTCGCAAACGCCAGAAAACTCGAACCCGTGCCGATGAAGGCCGCCAGCAGCCCTGCGGCCGCCAGCGCGTTGCGGGCCGGGTCAGCGAAGGCAAACGCCAGTGGAATGCTGGCGTAGAACAGGAAGTCCAGCGCGATGTCCAGAAAACCGCCGGCGTCGGTGGGCGCGGTGATGCGTGCGATCGCGCCGTCCAGCCCGTCGCACAGACGCGATGCGAGCAGCAGCGCGATCGCTGCCCCGAAGGCCTGTAGTGCGATGGCTACCGCTGCTGCCACGCCGAGTGCAAACCCTGCCACGGTGACCGCATTCGCACCGACGCCACTGCGGTGCAGCACATGCGCCAGTGACTGCAGCGGGCGCGCGATCAGGCGGGACAGGGCACGATCGAACATGTTCAGGCAGCCACCAGCCGCGTGAGCCGCTGCGCGTCGGCGATGTCGGCTTCGTCGTGGGTGACCAGCAGGGTGGGCACGCCGCGTGTGCGCACCTGCGCAAACACGAATTCGCGCATGCGCTGGCGCAAGGCGGCGTCCAGCCGCGAGAAGGGCTCGTCGAGCAGCAGCGCGTGCGGCTGCGCCAGCAGCGCCCGCATCAGCGCCACCCGCTGACGTTGTCCGCCCGACAGCGTGGCCGGGTCGGCGTCGGCGTAGCCGGGCAACTCCAGATCGGCCAGCGCCTGCGCGACTGCTGCCTCGCGCTGGTCGCGCGGGCCGGCCGGCACCGCAAACAGCAGGTTCTCGCGCACCGTCATGTGGGCGAACAGCAGGTCGTCCTGAAACAGCAGCCCCACGCGGCGACGGTGGGTGGGCAGATCGTCCAGGGCGGTGCCCTCCAGCGTGATGGCACCGCGCCAGGTGAACTCGGGCGCCAGCGTGCCGCACACCGCTGCCAGCAGGCTGGACTTGCCCGAACCGCTGTCGCCCATCACCGTGTGGATGGCGCCGGCAGGCACCTCGATGTGCAGGTCGCGCAGCAGCACGCGGCTGCCGAGCGACAGCTCCCGGGCATCGATGACGAGGCTCATGCGCGCGATGCTCTCACGAACGTGCGCGGCCGGCCGGCCCACACCGCCAGTGCAAACAGCGCGGCCGGCAGCAAGGCCTGCAGCGCCGCGTAGGCGGCCGTCAGTGAACGCTGCGCGCCGCTGGCCAGCGTGACGGCCTCGGTGGTCACGGTGGCAAAGCGGCCCGCACCGACAAACAGCGTGGGCAGGTACTGCGCGATGCTGACCGCGCAGCCCACCGCGAAGGCCGACCACAGCGATGCCTTGAGCAGCGGCCACTTGATGCGCCACAGGAACACGATGCGCGCATGCCCGAGCGTGGCGGCCACCTGCGCATGCCGCACATCAAAGCCCAGATACGCCGGGCTCAGCGCAATCAGCACATAAGGCAGGGCGGCCAGGGTGTGCGCGAGCCACAGGCCCTGCGCTTGCGCGTCCCAGCCCCAGTGCAACGACAGCTGGTGCAAGCCGATGACCCACAGCAGCGAGGGCAGCAGCAGCGGCAGGTACAGCAGCCGGCGCAGCAGGGCGTCCCAGCGCGGTGGTGCCAGCTCCAGCCACGCGATCGACCACACCAGGGCACTGGCGCTGGCGCACACAGCCAGCCACAGCGTGGTCCACAGCGTGCCGGCACTGCGCGTCACCGACAGCCAGGCATCCATCGTCCACTGCCGGGGCCACGCCTGCGGAAACGGCCACACGCCCGCCACGCTGCCCAGCGCCAGTGCCGAAAGGGCCAGCAGGTACAGGCCACTCCAGAACAGCAAGGGATGAAGGACGGGTGATGCCCGGCGCGTGGCGGGTGGCTGTGGCGAGGCGCGCCATCGCAACGACGCGAACGAGGCGAACGACGCGAACGAGGCAAGACGCCCGGCACGCATTCGGGTGCGGGTATCGCGGCCACGCTGGCCATCGGTGCGGCCGGTGTGGCCAGTGCGTCCAGTGCGTTGGGCCCACACCCCGCGCAGCGCCCACACCAGCGCGCTGCACAGCGCCACCGCCAGCGCCAGCAGCCAGGCCGCTGCGGCCCCTTGCGCCTGTGTCTGCGGGTCACCATCGCCCAGCCACTGCCATGCCAGCACCGACAGCGTGGGCGGGGCCAGCGGGCCGATCACCAGCGCCATGTCCACCACCGTGAGGCTGTAGGCCAGCACCGCCACGATCGGTGCCCACAGCCGTGGCCCGATTTGCGGCCACAGCACGCGCCACCACGCGCGCCGCGGCGTGTAGCCGAGCGTCTGCGCCAGCTGCAGCTCGCGCGTCAGGCGCTGCGCCGCATCCGCGCGCTGCAATTGCGTGGCTGCCGCCCACAGCAGGAAGGGCACCTCTTTGGCCACCAGCACCGCGATCAGCCCCAGGCCCAACGGGTCTTGCGTGGTCTGCCAGGGCGGTGGCGCATCGAAGCCGGTGGCCCAGGGCGACAGCGCACGCAGCAGCCAGCCGCCGGGCGCCACCAGAAAGGCCACGCCAATGGCGAGCGCCACATGCGGCACCGACAGCATCGGCGGCAGCCAGCGCAGGGCGCGTGCCCACAGCGGGCCCGGGAAGCTGCGCGACAGCACCCACGCGGTGGCCGCAACCGACAGTGCGGTGGCGGCCAGGCCTGTCCACAGCGTCATGCCCAGCGCGCGCCACAGCGAAGGATGTTGAAACAGATCGCGCCAGGCTTGCGTGCTGAATGCGGCCGCCACGGCCGCCGCCGCAGCCCAGGCCAGGGGCAGCGCCGCCATGGCTGCCAGCATCAGCGCTGCAGCGTGTGTGCGCATCCGCTTCAGGGGGTGCGGGCGCAGGCCCGGTGGGGGCGCGCCTGGCATGGGTGTTCAGCTGCCGTAGCGGCGCAGCCACTCGCGCTCGAGTGCGTCCACCCAGCTGCCATGCGGCTCGGGGATGACGGGTGCGACCTGCTCCACCTGCCCGGGGCGCGCAGCCGAGGTGAAGCGGGCCTTGTCGGCGGCGCTCAGGCGATCCACCGCCAGCACCGTCGGGTCGCCCCACACGCTGATGTCGGCCTTGCGCGCCTGCGCCTCGGGCGACATCAGGAAGTTGATCAGCACCTGCGCGCCTTCCTTCGCGCCCGAGTTGAACGGGATCGCCAGAAAGTGCGTGTTGCCGATGCTGCCTGCGCTCATCTGCCAGGCATGGGTGCTCTCGGGCTGGCGCCTGGCCGCCACTTCGTTGGCCGCTTCATTGGGGTTGAAGCTCAGCGCGATGAAGAGTTCTCCGTCAGCCACCATCTGGCGGATGGCCGCCGGTGTTTGCGGAAACTGCCTGCCGCTGCGCCACAGGTGCGGGTGCAGTGCATCCAGATAGCGCCACAGCGGCGCGCCGGCCTGCGCCAGCGCCTCAGGCGTGACCGGGCGGTACAGCGCGCTGCGGTCGGTGTTCAGCTCCAGCAGCGCCTGCTTCAGGAAGGTGGTGCCGATGAACGCAGGCGGGCGCGGGTAGGTGACGCGGCCCGGGTGGGCGCGCGCAAAGTCAGCCAGCGCGGCCATGCTGCGCGGCGGGTTCGGCACGCGCTGGCGGTCGCCATACAGCGTGAACTGCGCCATGCCCCACGGCGCTTCCATGCCCTCCACCGGCTCGGAGAAGTCGATGCGGGTGGTGGGCTTGCCCTGCACATCCACCCACTGGAAGTGCGGCAGGCTCTCGGCGAACGGGCCGAACAGCAGGCCCTCGCGCTTCATCGCCAGGAAGTTTTCGCCGTTGATCCACACCACGTCGACGCTGCCGCCGCTGGCCTTGCCCGCGGCCTTCTCGCTGCGCACGCGGCGCACCGCCTCCACCGTGTCGGTCAGCTTCACATGCTCGACCTGCACGCCGAAGCGGCGGTTCACCTCGGCCGCCGCCCACTGCAGGTAGGCGTTGGTGCGCTCGCTGCCGCCCCAGGCGTTGAAGAACACCTTCTGGCCGCGGGCGCGTTGTTCGATGGCTGCCCATGCGGCCGGGGCCGCTGCAGCGGACGACCCCGCCGCAGGGCTTGCCTGCGCCAGAGCGGGCCCGGCCAGGCCCAGGCCACTTGCGGCGACAGCCGCTGTGGCCGCTGTTGCCGCCGTGGCCACACGCAGCCAGCGGCGCCGCGGCCACGAGGGGGGATGGATGTTGTTGGTCATGAGCGCTCCCTGAAATGCCGGCCCGTCGTGATGCGGGCCTGTTGTTGCGTATCGTTGTTCAGTCGTCGTCGGCTTATCCCAGCAGCGCTTGAGCGAATTCGCGCGCGTCGAAGGTCTGCAGGTCTTCGAGCTTTTCGCCCACGCCGATGAAGTACACCGGCACCGGGCGCTCTTGCGCAATCGCGCACAGCACGCCGCCCTTGGCGGTGCCATCCAGCTTGGTGACGATCAGGCCGGTGAGGCCCAGCGCGTCGTCAAAGGCGCGCACCTGCGCCAGCGCGTTTTGCCCCGTATTGCCGTCGATCACCAGCAGCACCTCGTGCGGCGCATCCACCGTGGCGGCGGTGCTGGCATCGGCGCTGCCGGCCTTGGTGATCGTGCGGCGCAGCTTCTTGAGCTCATCCATCAGGTGCAGCTGCGTGGGCAGGCGCCCGGCGGTGTCCACCAGCACCACATCCTTGCCGCGGGCGCGGCCGGCCACCACCGCATCGAAGCTGACGGCCGACGGGTCGCCGCCTTCCTGGCTGACGATTTCCACCCGGTTGCGGTCGGCCCAGATGCCCAGCTGCTCGCGCGCTGCGGCACGGAAGGTGTCTGCTGCGGCCAGCAGCACGCTCGCGCCTTCGTCGGCCAGGTGCCGCGTGAGCTTGCCGATGGAGGTGGTCTTGCCCGCGCCGTTGACGCCGGCCACCATGATCACCGTGGGCGTCTGCTCGCCGATGGCCAGCGGCTTTTGCAGCGGCGCCAGCAACTCGGCGATGGCGTCCACCAGCAGGTGCTTGACCGCCACAGGCTCGGTGGCCCGCGCCTCCTTGACCCGGCGCTTGAGGTCGGCAAGAAGGTGTTCGGTGGCCTTGACGCCGGCATCGGACATCAACAGCGCCGATTCGAGCTCTTCGTACAGCGCATCGTCGATGCGGGTGCCGGTAAAGACGGTGGCGATGCTGCTGCCGGTCTTGCGCAGGCCCTCGCGCAGGCGCTGCATCCAGCCCTGGCGCACCGCCGGGCTGGCTGGGTCACTGGCAGCTGGATCACTGGCGGCTGCCAGTACCGCCGCCGGTGCGGTGGCGCCTGCCGTCGCCGTCGCCGGGGCTGCTGCAACGGCCAAAGGGCCGCCCGCAGGCGGTGCGACAGGCTCCGAGGTCGGCGCCGGGGACTTTTTACGGAAGAAACTGAACATTCAGGCGTTTCTGGAATCATTCGATTCTATGAAACGCATCTCAAGCACCACACGCCCCGCCAACGGCCTGCCGCTGCCGCCGCCGCGCGCCACCGCCTTGCGCGGTGTGGCTACCTCGGCAGCTCGGGTCTGCGCCGCTGTGCTGGCAGCACTGGCTGCCGTGGCCGTGGCTTCGGCCTCAGCCACACCCCCAGGCGCGGCACCGTCCACCGTTGCCCCTGGTGCGGTATCGGGCCCTGCCTCAACCGCTGCGGCCGCTTCGCAACCGGTGCAGTTCACCCTGTCCAACGGCCTGACCGTGATCGTCAAGCCCGACCGGCGCGCGCCGACGGCGGTGCACATGCTGTGGGTGCGGGCCGGCTCGATCGATGAAGTGGACGGCACCAGCGGCGTGGCGCATGTGCTCGAGCACATGATGTTCAAGGGCACCAGGACGCTGGGCGTGGGCGAGTACTCGCGCCGCGTGTCTGCGCTGGGCGGCCGCGAGAACGCCTTCACCAGCCGTGACTACACCGGCTACTTCCAGCAGATCCCGTCGGCGCATCTTGAGGAGGTGATGCGCCTGGAGGCCGACCGCTTCATGCACAACCAGTGGGCCGACGAGGAATTCCGCCGCGAGATCGAGGTCGTCAAGGAAGAGCGCCGCCTGCGCACCGAAGACAGCCCGCGTGCGCTGCTGTACGAGCAGCTCAACGCCACCACCTTCATCGCGTCACCGTATCGCCGGCCGATCGTCGGCTGGATGAACGACCTGGATGCGATGACGCCCGAGGACGTGCGCGATTTCTATCGCCGCTGGTATGTGCCCGCCAATGCGGCCGTGGTGGTGGCAGGCGATGTGGACCCGGCCGAGGTGCGGCGACTGGCCGAAAAGCACTACGGCGCCATTCCGGCGCGCGCGCTGCCGCAGCGCAAGCCGCGCGAGGAGTTGCCGCAGTCGGGCATGCGCCGCATCGAATTCAAGTGGCCGGCCGAGCAGGCCTATGTGGCGCTGTCGTTTCGCACGCCGCGCCTGAGCAGCTTCGAGCGCACCGCCGACAACGACGACGCGCTGGCGCTGGTGGTGCTGGCCGCGGTGCTTGATGGCCACACCGGTGCGCGGCTCAACCGTGCGCTGGAGCAGGGCAGCGACCGGGTGGCCGACTCGGCCAGCGCCTGGGCAGGCCTGTGGGCGCGTGGCCCGCAGACCTTCGGCCTGGCAGGCATCCCCGCACCGGGCAAGACACCCGAGCAGCTCGAGGCCGCGCTGCGCGCCGAAGTGGCCCGCATTGCACGCGACGGCGTGAGCGAGGCCGAGCTCAACCGCGTGAAGACGCAGTGGGTGGCGTCGGAGGTGTACAAGCTGGATTCGGTGATGAACCAGGCGCGCGAGCTCGGCGTGTTCTGGTCGATGGGCCTGCCGCTCGACGCAGGTGAGCAGGCGATCGCCCGGCTGCGCGCGGTGACGGCCGAGCAGGTCAAGTCGGTCGCGCAGCGCTATTTCGGCGATGACCAGCTCACCGTGGGGGTGCTGCGTCCGCAGCCGATGGAAGGCAAGCGCCGCGTGCGCCTGCCCAATGCTGCGGCTGCTGCTGCGGGTTCGTCTGCCGGTGTGGGTGCCACGGGCACCAGCGCACCCGCGCGGCACTGAAGGGAGAACACGAATGCATCCGATCAAGACTGCGCTGCTGGCCCTGCTGTGGCTGTGGGTGGCTGCGCCCGCACAGGCTTCGCTGCAGCTGCAGCACTGGACCCAGCCCAGCGGCGCGCGCGTGTGGCTGGCGGAAAGCCCGGCCATCCCGATGGTGGACGTGCAGATCGACTTCGACGCCGGCAGCCGGCGCGACCCGGCGGCGCAGGCCGGTCTGGCGGCGGCCAGTGCGTCGATGCTGTCGCGCGGCCTTCGCGCGGCAGGCACGCAAGCCGCGCTGGATGAGAACCAGCTGGCCGAGGCCTGGACCGACCTGGGCGCTAGCCTGGTCGCGCGCTCGAGCCTTGACCGCATGAGCTTCCTGCTGCGCTCGCTGACCTACCGCGACCTGCTTGATGCCTCGGTGCGGCTGGCGGCGCGCCAGCTCGGGCACCCGGCGTTTCCGGCCGATGTGTGGCAGCGCGAGCGCGAGCGCATCTCTGCCGCCTACAAGGAAGCGGGCACCCGCCCGGGCACCATCGCCAGCCGCCGCTTCACCCGCGCGGTGTTCGGCAGCCATCCGTACGGTGCAGAGGCCACGCCCGAGACGCTCGAGCGCATCGGCGTGGCCGACATGCAGACCTGGCATCGCAACCACCTGCAGGCCTGCCGCGCACGGGTGAGCATCGTGGGTGCGGTCACCCGTGCGCAGGCCGACGAGCTGGTGCGCACCCTGCTGGCGCAACTGCCGCGCGACGACGGCCGTGGTTGCGCGCCGCTGCCTGCGGTGGCCGAGGTGTCGCCGCTGTCCGCGCCGGTCGAGCAGATCGTGCCGTTCGAGTCGGCACAGGCCCATGTGCTGATCGGCCAGCCCGGCTTCAAGCGCAACGACCCTGACTTCTTCGCGCTGACGGTCGGCAACCACATCCTGGGCGGCGGCGGCTTTGTCTCGCGCCTGTACGGCGAGGTGCGCGAAAAGCGCGGCCTGAGCTACAGCGTCTACAGCTTCTTCGCCCCGGGCCTGCATGCGGGCGCCTTCACCGTGGGCCTGCAGACGCGGCCCGACCAGGCGCGGCAGGCGGTGGGGGTGGCACGTGAGGTGCTCGAGCGCTTCGTGGCCGACGGCCCGACCGAGGCCGAGCTCCAGGCCGCCAAGGACAACCTGATCGGCGGCTTTGCGCTGCGCATCGACAGCAACGCCAAGCTGCTGGACAACATCTCGGCGATCGCATGGAACGACCTGCCGCTGGACTACCTGCAGACCTGGACGCAGCAGGTGGCACGGGTGAGCGTGGCCGACATCCGCGCAGCTTTTGCGCGCAAGCTGCAGCCGCAGCGCAGCGTGGTGGTGGTGGTGGGTGCCACGCCGTCCTGAAGCCGTGGCGGCGTCGGCGCCGCACAAGGTGCGCATCATCGGCGGCCTGTGGCGGCGCACGCTGCTGCCGGTGGCCGATGTGCCTGGCCTGCGGCCCACGCCCGACCGGGTGCGCGAGACGCTGTTCAACTGGCTGGGCCAGGACCTGAGCGGCTGGCACTGCGTCGACCTGTTCGCCGGCAGCGGCGCACTGGGCCTGGAGGCCGCATCGCGCGGCGCGCTGTCGGTGCTGATGTTCGAGACCGATGCAGCGCTGGTGAAGTCGCTCAACGCCTCATGCACGCGGCTGGGTGCGCGGCAGGTGCGGGTGCAGCGGGGCGACGGCGTGGCGCTGGCGCGTGCGCTGGCACCGGGCTCCATCGACCTCGCTTTCATCGATCCACCTTATGCGTCCGAGCTGTTCGGCCCCGCGCTGCAGGCCGTGAGCGCGGCCCTCAAGCCCGAGGGCCGGGTGTATCTGGAGGCGCCCGCGCCCTGGGACGAAGCCGCACTGCAGCCACTGGGTTACCACTTGTTGCGCCATCGCAAGGCCGGCGCGGTGCACGCGCACCTGTTGGCACGGGCTGCATAATCCGCCGCAGGTTTGATGACCACGGCGCGCAGCACCTGCGTGCGCAGGAGAAGTCCATGTCCCGAAACGTGATTGCCGTCTACCCCGGCACCTTCGACCCGATGACGCTGGGGCACGAGGACGTGGTCCGGCGCACCGCGCAGCTGTTCGACAAGGTGATCGTCGGTGTGGCGGTGGCGCACCACAAGCGCACGATGTTCAGCCTGCAAGAGCGCATGGACATGGTGCGCGAGCTGGTCAAGCCCTATCCGCAGGTGTCGGTGGAGCCGCTCGAAGGCCTGGTGCGCGACTTCGTGGTGCAGCGCGGCGGCAAGGCGATGGTGCGCGGCCTGCGCGCGGTGACCGACTTCGACTACGAGTTCCAGCTCGCCGGCATGAACCGCGCGCTGGCGCCCGACGTCGAGACGGTGTTCCTCACACCGGGCGACCACTACCAGTTCATCAGCAGCACGCTGGTGCGCGAGATCGCCACGCTCGGTGGCGAGGTCGACAAGTTCGTCTCGCCGCTGGTAGTGCAGCGCCTGCGCGAGAAGCTTGCCAGCAAGCCGGCGGCCTGAAGCGGCGGTGGCGGCGACGGCGCCGGGCCGGGTAGGCCTTCAGTCCATCGGCCACGGCCGCTGCGGGCCGCGCAGTGCCTCGAACGCGCGCGAGACGCGCAGCACCCCCAGGTCGTCAAAGCGCGCACCGGCAATCTGCAGCCCGATCGGCAGCCCGGTGCTGCTGTAGCCGCAGTTGACAGACGCAGCCGGCTGCTCCGACATGTTGAAGGGCACGGTGAAGGCGATGTGCTCCAGTGGCCGCATCGGGTCGTTGGTGGGCGAGGGCCAGTCGGCGTTGAAGGCGGTGACCGGCGAGGTGGGCGAGATCACGTAGTCAAGGCGGCTGGTGGCCTTCACCGTGGCCATGCGTGTCAGGTAGAACTGGTGCTGCGCGCGGAACACCGCCTCGCCGCCCATGCCGTCGGCGCTGTGCGCCCAGGCGCGGATGTAGGGCAGCACCTTCGCTTCGCGCTCGGGCGGCAGTGCCTTCATGTCCACATGCGAGCGCATGCGCCAGAAGTGGTCCATGCCGTCGAGCATCTCGCGGGTCAGGAAGGGCTGCATCGGCTCGACGCTGGCGCCTGCCGCTTCGAACACGCGTGCCGCCTGCTCGATGGCCGCGCGCACCTGCGGGTCCACCGGCAGCCCGCAACCCGCGTCGAGCAGCAAGCCGATGCGCAGGCCCTTGAGCGACGCCACGCAGCGCGCGTCGGCATCGTCGGCGCTGACCTCGCTCCAGGCGATGTCCTGCGCAGGCAGGCTCATGGAGTCGCGCGCATCGGGCAGGCTCAGCCAGCGCATCACGAAGGCGCTGTCGGCCACGCTGCGCGTCATCGGCCCGGCGGCGCGGCCGGTGTAGGGCGGGTCGATCGGGATGCGGCCCAGGCTCGGCTTCAGGCCGAACACGCCGCACCAGCCGGCGGGCAGGCGGATCGAGCCGCCGATGTCGGTGCCCAGGTGGATCGGGCCGTAGCCTGCCGCTGCGGTGGAACCGGCGCCCGAGCTTGAGCCGCCGGGCGTCTTGCTGACGTCCCACGGGTTGCGCGCGGTGGCGTGAAAGCTGGAGGTGCCCGAGGACAGCATGCCGTAGTCGGGCATGGTGGTCTTGCAGACGAACACGGCGCCAGCCTCGCGCAGCCGCGCGGCGGGCGGCGCATCGGCGGGCATGGGCGCGTCGCTGGTGGCGGCGGTGCCCAGCGGCATCGGATCGCCCTGGGTGGCGATGTTGTCCTTGATGGTGACCGGCACGCCGTCCAGATCCGACAGCGGCGCGCCGCGGCGCCAGCGCTCCTCAGACGCGCGCGCCTGCGCCAGCGCCTGCTCGGGCCGCAGCAGGTAGGTGGCGTGCAGCTGCGGTTCGCAGCGTTCGGCCTGCGCCAGCACCGCCTGCGTGACCTCGACCGGGGACAGCGCCCTGGCGCGGAAGGCCCGGGACAGCGCGACGGCGCCGAGTGTGTGCAGTGCAGTCATGCGTGGACGGTGCGGCTGCCGCTCAGGCCCACGACATCGACGACAGGTCGTTGACGAACACCGGCATGTCCTTCCACAGGCCGCGCACCCGCGCATTGGCCACGCTCACCCACTGCGGCTGGTACAGGAAGGCGTGCACGCAATCGTCGGCAATCAGCTTCTGGATGTCGGCGATCAGCTTCTTGCGGTCGGCCTCGCGCGCGGTGTTCTTGTACTTGCTGTACAGGTCGTTGAACTTCGGCGACTGGTAGTTCCAGTAGTAGTCGGGCTTGGCGAAGTTGCCCAGATCGAAAGGCTCCACATGCGAAATGATGGTCAGGTCGTAGTTCTTCGCACCATAGGTGCCGCTGAGCCACTGCGCCCATTCCACGTTTTGCAGCTTCGCCTTGATGCCCACCTTGTCGAGCATCGCCGCGATCACCTCGCCGCCCTGGCGCGCATACGGCGGCGGCGGCAGGGTGATCGTCAGCTCGAGGTTGCTCACGCCCGCTTCCTTGAGCAGTGCACGTGCGCGGTCGGGGTTGAAGGCGTTCACGCCGGTGGTGTCGATGTAGCCGAAGGCACCGGGCACATAGTGGCTTCCGATCGGCGTGCCGTAGCCATCACCTGCGCCCTGGATGACGGCCTTGCGGTCCACCGCCGCCGCGATGGCGCGGCGCACCCGCACATCGTCCAGCGGCTTCTTCTTGTTGTTGATGGCGAGGATGGTCTTGGCGCGCGAGCCGGCCGACAGCACCTGGAACTTCGGGTTGTTCTTGAACTGCGGCACGCTGCGCGGCGTCACGCGCGGGAAGGCGTCCACATCGCCGGCCAGCAGTGCCGCCACCTGCGCGGCCGGGTCGGAAATGAAGCGGAAGCTGGCGCGCTTGAGCTTGATGGCCGCCGCGTTGCGGTAGCCGTCCCACTTGCGCAGCGTGACCGACGAGCCCTTGACCCAGTTCTCCAGCTGGTACGGGCCGGTGCCCACCGGCTGCGTGGCATTGGTGGCGGCGCTCTTGGGCTCGACGATGATGGCGGTGGCCTGGCCCATCAGGAACAGGAAGTCGGGGTCGATCTCCTTGTTGATGATGACCACGGTGAAGTCGTCGATGGCTGCCACGCGCTCCATGCTGGCGAAGGTGCGCTTGTCCTTGTTGGTGCTCTTGGCGTCGCCCGCGCGCTCGAACGCGAACTTCACCGTCTGCGCATTGAAGGGCTCGCCGTTGTGGAACTTCACGCCCTTGCGCAGCCGGAAGGTGTAGGTGCGCAGGTCGGGCGAGACCTCCCAGCCCTCGGCCAGCAGCGGCGACACCGTGCCGTCGGGGTTGATCTTGGTCAGCGTCTCGTAGATGTTGTACTGGGTGATCTCGGCAATCGCCGACGCGGCGCCTGCGGTCGGGTCCAGGCCCGGCGGCTCCAGCGCCATGGCCAGCACGATCGCATCCTTGCGGCCCTGGGCCAGCGCATGCGAGGGCAACACAAGGGGGGCGCCGGCGGCAATGGCCGAGCTGAGAACGGTACGACGCTGGATCATGAAAACCTCCGGATCGTTGGACAGCGAAAACAATGTTCGCACACTCGGGGCGTGGCGACCTCAGGGTTGGGCCTGAGGCACCCCATCGGGCACCGCCTCCAGCAGGGTGCGGGTGTACGGGTGCTGCGGGTCGCGGAACAGCCGCTCGGGCGGGCCCTGCTCGACGATCTGCCCTTGCCACATCACCGCCACTTCGTCGCACAGGTGGTTCACCACCGCCAGGTCGTGGCTGATCAGCAGGTAGGTCACGCCGAACTGCGCCTGCAGGTCGGCCATCAGGTTGAGCACCTGCGCCTGCACCGAGACGTCGAGCGCGCTCACGGGTTCGTCGGCGACGATCAGGCGCGGGCGGGTGATCAGCGCGCGCGCGATCGCAATGCGCTGGCGCTGCCCGCCCGAGAACTCGTGCGGCACCTTGTCGAGGTCGCTCTCGCGCAGGCCCACCGACTGCAGCACGTCCAGCGCGCGCTGGCGGCGTTCCTCTGCATGCAGCGGTGCGCCCCGGCGTTGTGCCGCTTGCGCCACCAGCGGCTCGGTCACGATGCGCTCGATGCTCTGGCGCGGGTCGAGCGAGCCGTACGGGTCCTGGAACACCATCTGGAAGTCGGCACGCGCCGCGCGCAGCTCGTCGGGCGGCAGCAGGTGCAGATCGCGCCCAAGAAAGCGCACCGTGCCGGCGGTGGGCGTGTCCAGCGCCATCACGATGCGCGCCAGCGTCGACTTGCCCGAGCCCGATTCGCCGACGATGCCCAGGCTGCGGCCCGACTCGATGCGAAAGCTCACGCCGCGCAGCGCCTCCACCACTGGCGGCGGCTTCCACAGATGCTCGCGCGGCAGGGTGAAGCGGCGCGTGAGGCCGATCGCCTCGACCAGCGCGGGTTCTGGCGTCGGCAAAGGGGCGGGCGCAGCGGCGTTCACCGTGTGGCTCCGTGGCGTACCGCATCCAGCCGGTCGCATCGCACCTGATGTGCCGCATCGAACGTGACCCACTGCGGCACCTGCGTATGGCAGGCCGGCACGGTGTGTGCGCAGCGGCCGGCGAAGGTGCAGCCCGCGGGCAGGTCGGCGAGCTCCGGCACGCTGCCCGGGATGGTGAGGAGCCGCGTGCCGCGCGGTGCGCCCAGGCGCGGCCGCGCACCGAACAGGCCGCGGGTGTAGGGGTGTGCGTGCGCGCCGAACACGCTGGCCGTGCTGCCTTGCTCGACCACCGCGCCGCCGTACATCACCATCATGCGCTGCACGTTGCGCGCAATGACGCCCAGGTCGTGCGAGATCAGGATGAGTGCCATGCCGCGCTCGGCCACCAACTCGCCCATCAGGTCGAGGATCTGCCGCTGGATGGTCACATCCAGCGCGGTGGTGGGCTCGTCGGCGATCAGCAGGTCGGGGTTGCAGGCCAGCGCCATCGCAATCGTGATGCGCTGGCGTTGCCCGCCCGAGAACTGGTGCGGGTAGGCATCGAGCCGCTGCGCCGCATCCGCAATGCCCACGCGGTCCAGCAACTGCAGCGTGCGCTCGCGCGCCTCGCGTGCGCCGATGCCCAGGTGCAACCGCATGGGCTCGGCCACCTGCTGGCCGATGGTGTGCACCGGGTTCAGCGCGGTCATCGGCTCCTGGAAGATCATCGCCATGCGGCGGCCGCGCAGGGTGCACAGCGCGGCGTCGCTCGCGCCCACCAGCTCCTGTCCGTCCAGGCGGATGCTGCCGCTGACCTGCGCGCCCTCGGGCAGCAGGCCCATCAACGCCATCACGCTGATCGACTTGCCACAGCCCGATTCGCCCACCAGCCCGAGCGTTTGCCCGCGCTCCAGCGCGAAGGACAGCTCACGCACCGCAGCAGCCGGCCCGCGCGGCGTGCGCAGCGTCACGCGCAGGTCGCGCACCTCCAGCAGCGGCGTGGTGGCTGACGTCATCGCTGCCTCGCCAGGCGCGGGTCGAGCAGGTCGCGCAGCCCGTCGCC
>JBDLRH010000149.1:0-22003 GCA_039800165.1 Pseudomonadota bacterium | reverse complement strand
AGCACGATCACCAGCAGCACGATCGACACCACAAAGAGCCAGGGCGCCCAGCGCTCCCACACACTCATCGGGATCTGGAACACCACATAGGCGGCGATGACCGCCAGCGCAATCGACAGCGCATGACGCATCACGAAATGGGTGTGGCTGTAGCGCGAAAACTTGGGGCTGTCGGGCAGCGCGACCGAGGCGGAATACACCATCACCAGCCCGAACAGCAGCAGCGAGATCACCACCCACACCAGCGTGCGGTCCACGCCCATGCCCACCGGCGTGGCCTGTGAGAGAGGCGTGCGCAGGTAGCGCACCGGATCGGGCGCCTTGGCCTCGCGCCGCTTCCACAGCGCGCCCAGGGTGCGGCCGGCGGCGTTCATGCGCCTTGCTCCAGCATCACGCCGGCCGCGTCGGCCAGCTCCGCCACCGCGGCGCGGAACACGCGGGCGCGGTGCGGATAGTTGTCGAACATGTCAAAGCTCGCGCAGGCCGGCGACATCAGCACCGCATCGCCCGGCCGCGCCACTTCGGCGCAGCGGCGCACCGCGTCGTGCATGTCGGCGGCGTCGTGCAGCGGCACGCCTGCACCTTCGATGGCGGTGCGGATCAAGGGCGCATCGCGGCCGATCAGCACCACGCCGCGGGCAAAGCGCGCCACCGGCTCGGCCAGCGGGGCAAAGTCCTGCCCCTTGCCGTCGCCACCCAGGATGACCACCACGCGGCGCTCGGCGCCCAGGCCCTGCAGCGCAGCCACGGTGGCGCCGACATTGGTGCCCTTGCTGTCGTCGAAGTACTCGACCTCCGAGACGATGCCCACCGGCTCGACGCGGTGCGGCTCGCCGCGGTATTCACGCAGCGCATACAGCATCGGTGCCAGCGTGCAGCCCGCCGAAGTGGCCAGCGCCAGAGCCGCCAGCGCGTTGGTGGCGTTGTGGCGGCCGCGGATGCGCAGCGCTTCGGCCGGCATCAGGCGCTGGATGTGGATCTCTTCTTCCTCGGTGTCGCCGCGACGGCGCTTGATCGTCTCGTCGGCCTCCATCGCGCGTACCAGCCAGGCCATGCCGTGCACCGTCTCGATGCCGAAGTCGCCAGGCCGCCGCGGCAGGGTGGCGCCAAAGGTCAGGTGCGCACGCTGCTCGAGCTTGCCGCCTTTGACCTTGACAGGCACGGGCAGCATCGCCATCACCTGCGCGTCGTCGCGGTTGAGCACCATCGTGCCCTGGCTGCCGAAGATGCGCGCCTTGGCGTCGCCATACGCCGCCATGCTGTCGTGCCAGTCCAGGTGGTCCTGGCTGAGGTTGAGCACCGTGGCAGCGGTCGGCTCGAAGCCCTCGATGCCGTGCAGCTGGAAGCTCGAGAGCTCGACCACCCACACCTCGGGCAGGGGTTGCGGCTCGTCGGTGCGCGCTGCAGCGTCCAGCCGCTCGGCCAGCGTGTCGAGCAGTGTGGGGCCGATGTTGCCGGCCACCGCCACGCGCTTGCCCGCTTCTTGCACCAGCAACCCGGTCAGCGCCGTCACCGTGGTCTTGCCGTTGGTGCCGGTGATGGCCAGCAGCTGCGGCGCGTAGCCGCTGTCGGCACGCAGGTCGGCCAGCGCGCGATCGAACAGGCCCAGCTCGCTGGCGCACCACAGGCCCGCCTCGCGTGCGGCCTGCCACAGCGGCGCGATCTCCTCGGGCTTGAGGCCCGGGCTGCGAAACACCGCCTGCACGCCACCGTCGAGCAGCGCAGGGGTGAAGGCACCGCTGACAAAGCGCGCGGCGGGCACCTGCTCGCGCAGCGCAGCGAGTTGCGGCGGCGCCTCGCGGGTGTCGGCCACCGTCACCTGCGCACCGCAGCGCGCGCACCAGCGCGCCATCGCCAGGCCCGACTGGCCGAGCCCCAGCACCAGTGCGTGTTGACCTTGAAGCTGCTTCATGCCGGTCGGTACCTCAGCGCAGCTTCAGGGTGGACAGCCCCACCAGGCACAGCAGCATGGTGATGATCCAGAAACGCACGACCACCTGCGTTTCTTTCCATCCGGTCTTCTCGAAGTGGTGGTGCAGCGGCGCCATCTTCAGGATGCGCCGGCCCTCGCCGTACTTCTTCTTGGTGTACTTGAAGTACGTGACCTGCAGCATCACCGACAGCGCCTCGACCACGAAGATGCCGCCCATGATCGCCAGCACGATCTCCTGCCGCACGATCACCGCGATCGTGCCCAGGGCACCGCCGAGTGCCAGCGCACCCACGTCACCCATGAACACCTGCGCCGGGTGGGTGTTGAACCACAGGAAGGCCAGGCCCGCACCGGCCATGGCGGCGCAGAAGATCAGCAGTTCCCCCGCGCCCGGAATGTGCGGGAAGAACAGGTACTTGGAATACACCGCGCTGCCGGTGACGTAGGCAAACACGCCGAGGGCCGAGCCGACCATCACCACCGGCATGATCGCCAGACCGTCCAGGCCATCGGTCAGGTTGACCGCATTGCTCGAACCGACGATCACCAGATAGGTCAGGATCACGAAACCGAACACGCCCAGCGGATAGCTGATCTCCTTGAAGAAGGGCACCAGCAGGCCGGCCTTGGGTGGCAGGTCCACATCGAAGCCCGAACGCACCCAGGTGAAGAACAGTTCCAGCACCTTGAGGTTGGAGCTCTCGGAGATGCTGAACACCAGGTACAGCGCCGCCAGCAGGCCGATCACCGACTGCCAGAAGTACTTCTCGCGCGAGCGCATGCCCTCCGGGTCCTTGTTGACCACCTTGCGCCAGTCGTCCACCCAGCCGATCGCGCCAAAGCCCAGCGTGACCAGCAGCACGATCCACACGAAGCGGTTGCTCCAGTCGAACCACAGCAGCGTGGAGACGGCGATCGAGATCAGGATCAGCACCCCGCCCATGGTGGGCGTGCCGCTCTTGGCCAAGTGCGTCTGCATCGCGTATTCGCGCACCGGCTGGCCGATCTTCAGCGCGGCAAGGCGGCGGATCACCCACGGGCCGGCCACCAGACCGATCAGCAGTGCCGTCATCGCCGCCATCACCGCGCGGAAGGTGAGGTACTGGAAGACGCGGAAGAAGCCCAGGTCGGACGACAGGCCCTGCAGCCACAGGGCCAGGCTAGGCAGCATGCGAGGCCTCCTTGGTTGCGGTTGCTGTTACGGCAGCACCGCAGTGCTCGACGACCGACTGCACCACCCGCTCCATCTTCATGAAGCGCGAGCCCTTGACCAGCACGCTCGCCTGCTGCGGCAGCGCGCCGAGCACCGCCGACTGCAGCGCGCCGATGTCGGCAAAGTGGCGTCCGCCCATCGCCGCCGACTGCTCGCCCAGCGTGAACAGCAAGGGGATGCCGCGCTCGCGCGCGTAGGCGCCCACCTCGGCATGGAACTGCGGGCCCTGCGTGCCCACCTCGCCCATGTCGCCGAGCACCAGCAACTGCGGCGCAGGTAGCGCGGACAGCACGTCGATGGCGGCACGGACGGAATCGGGGTTGGCGTTGTAGCTGTCGTCGATCAGCGTGATGCGGTGGCCCGCGCAGTCCAGCGACAGCGCGCGCGAGCGGCCGGTCACCGGCGCAAAGGCCGACAGCCCGCGTGCCATCGCCTCCAGCGGTACGCCGGCGGCCTGAGCGCAGGCGGTGGCCGCCAGCGCATTCACCACGTTGTGCCGCCCGGCAATCGAGAGCCTCGCGTCGAACTCGCCCGCGGGCGTGGCGATGCGCGCAGCCCAGGCGTCGCCCTGCCAGTGCGCGCTGCGCAGCGTGACGTCGCCCTGCGTTTCGCCGAAGGTCACCACCCGCCGCACACCGGCCAGGCTGCGCCACAGCGCGGTGAAGGCGTCGGCGGCCGGGAACACGGCCACGCCGTCTGCGGGCAGCGCCTGCAGCACCGCACCGTTCTCGCGCGCCACCGCCTCGACGGTATGCATGAATTCCTGGTGTTCGCGCTGGGCGTTGTTGACCAGCGCCACCGTCGGCTGCGCAATGGCCGCCAGCTGCGCGATTTCGCCCGGGTGGTTCATGCCAAGCTCAAGCACCGCCACGCGATGAGCTGCGCGCAGGCGCAGCGCCATCAGCGGCACACCGATGTCGTTGTTCAGGTTGCCCTGCGTGGCCAGCGCGGCGTCGCCCTGCCAGGCACGCAGGATGGACGCGATCATCTGCGTCACCGTGGTCTTGCCATTGCTGCCGGTCACCGCGATCAGCGGCAGCGCGAAACGGCGGCGCCAGGCGGCGGCCATCTGCATCAGCGCCACGCGGGTGTCGTCCACCTCGATGCCTGCGCAGCCGGCGGGCAGGCGGCCGCGGTGCGCGAGTGCGGCCACCGCGCCGGCGCGCTGCGCATCGGCGATGAAGTCATTCGCATCGAAGCGCTCGCCGCGGATCGCCACAAACAGGTCGCCCGGCTGCAGGGTGCGGGTATCGCTGTGCACCCGCTGGACCACCGTATCGGCCGGGCCGTGCAGCGCAGCGCCAGGCAGCGCGTCGAACAGGTCACCGAGATGCATCATGCGGCCGCTCCGCTGGCTGCAGGCACCCTACGCAGCGCCGCCAGCGCATGCGCGCGGTCGCTGAACGGCCGCTTGGCTCCGGCGATTTCCTGCCAGGCCTCGTGGCCCTTGCCTGCCACCAGGATCACGTCGCTGGCGCGCGCCTGCGCGACGGCTTGCGCAATGGCCTGCGCGCGATCGGCCTGCACCTGCACCCGCTCGCGGGCGCCGTTGCCGTGCTCCAGGCCCAGCAGGATCTGGCTGATGATCTGTTCGGGGCGCTCGCTGCGCGGGTTGTCGCTGGTCACCACCACGCGATCGGCCAGCTGCCCTGCCACCGCACCCATCAGCGGCCGCTTGCCCGCATCGCGGTCGCCGCCGCAACCAAACACGCACCACAGCGCGCCGCCACGTGCATCGGCCAGCGGCCGCAGCGCGACCAGCGCATGGCGCAGCGCATCGGGTGTGTGTGCATAGTCGACCGCCACCAGCGGCGTGCCGTCCCCACCCACGCGTTCCATGCGGCCGGGCACCGGCTCGAGCTGGGCGCAGGCACGCACCGCGTCGGCCAGCGGCACGCCCAGCGCACGCATCGCGCCGATCACGCCCAGCAGGTTGTGCGCGTTGTAGTCGCCCACCAGCGTGGTGCGCAGCGGCTCGCAGGCGCTGCCTTCCACCACATCGAAGCACAGGCCGCCGGCGTCGTGACGCAGCTCGCGCGCCACGATGCGGGCCTGATCACCGGGGTCGCCGGGGTCGCCGCTGCGCTGTGCGGTGTGCGGGGCCACACGCACCGTCCACAGGTCGAGCTTGCGCGCCGACAGCGCCTGGGCAAGCTCTGCGCCCTTTTCGTCGTCGATGTTGACCACCGCCGCCTGCAGGCCCGGCCAGTCGAACAGCATCGCCTTGGCTTGCCAGTAGGCGTCCATGCTGCCGTGGTAGTCGAGGTGGTCCTGGGTGAAGTTGGTGAAGATCGCCACGCGAATGCGTGTGCCATCCAGGCGCCGCTCGGCCAGGCCGATCGATGAGGCCTCGATCGCGCAGGCAACGAAACCCTCGTCGGCAAACGCGCGCAGGTGATGCTGGAACTGCACCGGGTCGGGCGTGGTCAGGCCGGTGTGCTCCACCGCAGGCGGCACACCGATGCCCAGCGTACCCACCACACCGCAGCGCCGGGGCGGCTGCAGCGCAGACAGGGCCTGCGCCAGCCACCAGGCGGTGGATGTCTTGCCGTTGGTGCCGGTCACCGCCAGCACGTCGACCTGATGCGACGGCTCTCGATAGAAGGCCGATGCGATCGGGCCGGTGGCGGCCTTGAGCTGCGGGTAGCGTGCAATGCGGCCTGCCCCGGAATGCCAGGCAGAGGCGACGCCTTCGCCCTGCTGCTGCAAGAAGGCGTCGACGCCGTCGTCTTCGACCAGGCAGGCCGCTGCGCCTTGCGCCAGGGCATCGGCAACGAATGCGCGGCCGTCGCGCGCGGCACCCGGCCACGCAACGAAGCCTTCACCCGCGCGCACCGCACGGCTGTCGGCCCGCAGGGCCGCCGCGCCCTGCGCACGCAGCCATTGCGCGGCCTGCTCGGGTGTGTGCAGGGTCTGCAGGGTCGCCATCAGAACGACTCCTCCACCTGCGTGGCCACCACCTGCGGCTTGACCGCCATGTCGGGCTGCACCCCCATCAGGCGCAGCGACTGCTGTACCACCTCGCTGAACACCGGAGCGGCCACCGCGCCGCCGTAGTACACGCCGTTGCTCGGCTCGTCGATCATCACGCCGACGATGATGCGCGGGTTGTCGATCGGCGCCATGCCGGTGAACCAGGCGCGGTACTTGTTGCTCACATAGTTCTTGCCGACCTGCTTGCGCGCGGTGCCCGACTTGCCGCCCACCGAATAGCCCACCGTCTGCGCCTTCTGTGCGGTGCCGCCCGGGCCGGCAGCGAGCTGCAGCATGCGCCGCATCTGCGCGGCGGTCTCGGGCGAGAACACGCGCACACCGCGCGCGGGCTGGTCGGTCTTGAGAAGCGTGGGCTCGATCAGCTGGCCGTCATGCGCAAACACGCTGTACGAGCGCGTCATCTGGAACAGCGAGGCGTTGAGGCCGTAGCCATACGACATGGTGGCCTGCTCGATCGGCCGCCAGGTCTTGTAGGGGCGAAGCTTGCCGTTGGCAGCCCCCGGGAACTGCAGCTGCGGCTTCTGGCCGAAGCCGGCGTTCGAGAAGGTCTCCCACATCTCGCGCGCGGGCAGCTGCATCGCGATCTTCACCGTGCCCACGTTGCTCGACTTCTGCACGATGCCCTCGACCGTGAGCACACCGTTGGGGTGCGCATCCGAAATCGTGGAGCCGGTGATCTGGATGCGCCCGGGCGAGGTGTCGTACAGCGTGTCGGGCTTCACGCGCTTGCTGTCCAGCGCCAGACCCACCACAAACGGCTTCATCGTCGAGCCCGGCTCGAACACATCGGTCATTGCCATGTTGCGCAGCTGCGCGCCGGTCAGGTTGACCCGCTTGTCCGGCACATAGCTCGGGTAATTGGCCAGCGCCAGCACCTCGCCCGTCACCGCGTCGATCACCACCGCACTGCCCGCGCGCGCCTTGTGCTGCACCACCGCATCACGCAGCTTCTGCCAGGCGAAGAACTGCACCTTGCTGTCGATCGACAGCTGCAGGTCGCGGCCGTCCACCGGCGGCACGCGCTCGCCCACGTCCTCGATCACGCGGCCCAGGCGGTCCTTGATCACGCGGCGCGATCCGGCGCGGCCCGACAGTTCCTTGTCGAAGAACAGCTCCACGCCTTCCTGGCCCACGTTCTCCACATTGGTGAAGCCCACCACATGCGCTGCGGCCTCGCCCTCGGGGTACTTGCGCTTGTACTCGCGGCGCTCGTAGATGCCGGGGATCTTCATCTCGGCGATCTGCTGCCACACCGCGTCGTCCACCTGGCGCTTGAGCCACACAAAGGTGCGCTCGTCGTCGGCGAGCTTCTTCTTCAGCTCGGGCAGCGGCATGTCCAAGAGCCTGGCCAGCCGCGCCATCTGCTCGGGCGTGGCGTTCACGTCCTCGGGGATGGCCCAGACGCTGGGCACCGGCACCGAGGTGGCCAGCAGCAAGCCGTTGCGGTCGAGCACGCGACCGCGGTTGGCCGGCAGCTCCAGGGTGCGCGCAAAGCGCACCTCGCCCTGGCGCTGGAAGAAGTCGTTGCCGATCACCTGGATCCACAGCGCGCGGCCGGCCAGCGCCAGAAAGCCCAGCGCGATCACCGCGATCACGAAGCGGCTGCGCCACATCGGCGTCTTGCTGGCCAGCAGCGGGCTGGAGGCGTACAGCACCGAGCGCGTCATGGCGCAGCCCCTGTGGCGGCGCCGGACTTCGTACCGCTCGGAACGCTCGTACCAGGCTTACCAGGCGCACCCGCCACACCATTCGCGCCCTGCGTCGTTGCTGCATCGGCCTTGCCGCCGTGCTGCACGTACTGGGTGATGGCCGGCGTGGGCATGCGCATCTGCAGCTGCTCCCGCGCGATGCGCTCCACCCGAGAGGGCGAAGCCTGCGCCCGCTTTTCTGCGGTCAGCCGCTCGCGCTCGATCTCGATGCGGCGCGCCTCGCCCTCGGCGCGGTGCATCTCGCTGACCAGCTTGCGCGACTGGTACTGCAGATTGATGAGCCAGAAGGCCGAGCCGATGATCGCCAGCAGCAGCAACAGGTTGATGCGCAGCATGGCCTTCAGGCTCCGGTGCGCTGCGCCACGCGCAGGATGGCGCTGCGCGCGCGCGGGTTGGCCGCCACTTCGGCGTCGGACGGGCGGATGCGGCCCAGCGCCTCGAGCTGCGGTGCGGTCGCCGGCGCAAACGGCGCGCGGCGGTCATACGCCTCGCGCGAATGCCGTGCGATGAACTGCTTGACGATGCGGTCCTCCAGCGAGTGGAAGCTGATCACGGCGAGGCGTCCTCCGGGCCGCAATACGGCAAGACTGGCGTCAAGCGCCTGTTGCAGCTCTTCAAGCTCGGCGTTGACGAAAATCCGAAGAGCCTGAAATGTGCGCGTTGCAGGGTCCTGGCCCGGCTCGCGGGTTTTGACCGCGCCAGCCACGAGCTGGGCCAGCTCGGCGGTGGTTGCAACAGGGCGCCCTGCCTGTCGGCGAGCATCAATCGCCTTTGCAACCTGAACAGCAAACCGTTCTTCGCCATAGTCACGGATCACCTGCGCAATCTGCCGAACGTCGGCACTGGCCAGCCACTGCGCCGCGCTCTGCCCCCGCGTGGGGTCCATGCGCATGTCCAGCGGCCCGTCGAAGCGAAACGAAAAGCCCCGCGCGGGGTCGTCGATCTGCGGCGAGCTCACGCCCAGGTCCATCAGCACGCCGGCCACGCTGTGCGCAGGCAGCTCGGACAACTGGCAAAAGCCCTCGTGACGGATCGAGAAGCGTGCGTCGCCGATCGACTGCGCCGCAGCGATGGCCTGCGGGTCCTTGTCGAAGGCGATCAGCCGGTGCTGCGGCCCCATGCGCGAGAGCAGCAGCCGCGAGTGGCCACCGCGACCGAAGGTGGCGTCGACCCAGGTGGCCTGCCCGCCCATCGCTTCGGCGTTGCCCAGCAGCGCCTCCACCGCTTCGTTCAACAGGACGGTGACGTGTTGCCATTCGCTCACGTGCGCCTTCAGAACGAGAAGTCCCGGAACACGTCGGGCATGTCGCCGCTCATCGCCTCGGCTTCCTTCGCCTCGTAGGTGGCCTTGTCCCAGAGCTCGAAGTGGTTGCCCATGCCCAGCAGCATCACGTCACGCGAGATGCCGGCGGCGTCGCGCAGTTCGGGCGAGACCAGCACGCGGCCGGTGCCGTCCATCTCGACATCCATCGCGTTGCCGAGGAACACGCGCTTCCACCACTGCGCCGACATCGGCAGCGCGGCGATGCGCTCGCGAAAGCGCTCCCACTCGGGGCGCGGGAACACCATCAGGCAGCCGTGCGGATGCTTGGTGATCGTGAGTGCGCCCTGCGCAGTGGCGCCCAGCACCTCGCGATGCCGGGTCGGCACCGACAGGCGCCCCTTGGCATCAAGGCTCAGCGACGACGCACCCTGGAACACGATCGACCTTTCCTACGATTTCCCACGAAATACCACTTTTTTGCACTGTAGCAGGAATCGCGCAGGTCGCAAGAGGTCAGAAGGTGAATTTTTGCAATGAAATCAAGGACTTAGGCCGGATTTTGACAGCCAATCTGCGCACGAAAGGCCTTTGAAATGAAGCACTTAGCAGAGGGTGTGAAGGTGGCGCGTGAACAAACAGGGGCGTTGCCACTGGTAACTACCCTGATTCGGATTCTTTGCCCCCTTCAGCAGCGACGCCACGGCGTGGCTGCAGCCGGGCGTCGCCCGCGGGAATAGCGCGGGCCTGCGCCGTCAGTCGGCGCGCCGCTGCACGCTGGCCTGGTCGGCGATGCCCACGACGGTGAAGAAGGCCGCCACCAGCCGATGCACATCGATCAGGCTGAGCTCGCGACCGGCAGCCTTGTGGGCCACTGCCCAGTTGAGCAGGCAGCCTGCAGCGATGAAGTCCATGCGCTGCAGCGTGCTGCACGACACCACGATCGGCCCGCTGGCGGGCAGCTGTGCGTCCAGCGCCTGCAGCATCGCGCTGATGTCGCCGCTGAGCGTGCCGCTCAGCGCGGGCTGCGCAGGCGAAGCGGCCTCGGTAGCGGCGGCCTGCTCGACCAGGTCGACCCACGACGGCGGCGACTTGCGCAGGATCGCCCGGTACTGCGCCGACAGCGCATCGAAGGCCTTGCGCTGCCCCACCGCGCGGTGCAGGTCGAACAGCGCGAGCCAGGCCGAGTCGTCGCGCGCACAGGGCGCACCGGGTGCGATCGCCGCCTGCAGGCCGGTCTGCGCTGCGGCGCGGTCGCCATTGGCAAACAGGATGGCCGCCGACTCGACCTGCGCGCCCTGCCCCGCTGCCACAGGCAGGGGTTGCATGTGGGTGCTGCCGCGCTGCAGTTCGCCGGTCAGGCTGGCGGTGGTGGTCGGATAGTCGTGCGGCACCAGCACGGCCCGTGCGAGCGGGCCCGAGGCCGCACCCGAGACCGCACCCGAGCCAGCCGTGCTGCCGGCAGACGCCGGTGGCACAGGCGTGCGTGCGCTGCGCGTCGCCGCGTCGGGCGGCGCATTGCGCCACTGCTGGTCGAGCTCCTGCTCGATCGAGTCGATCTTGCGCAGCGTGGCCGCGCGCGTGTCGGGCGGCTGCGTGAGGAAGGCGCTGTTGACCAGCGCGCCATGCTCCGAGCCGATGGGCTGCGCACCCGGCTCGTTGCGGCGCAGCTTGCGCAGGGCGTCGAATTCGCGCTTGCGGATGATGTCGTTGCGCCGGCGGCGCTCGAGCATCTCCTTCATCGCCTCGCGCGACAGGCCCGGGGCATCCTCCTGGCTGCCCGGCGCCCCCGCAGCCGGCGCCGCCGCGCCCGGGCGCATCAGCCGCGCCACACGCGACAGCAGGCCTTCGGGCGGGGTGTCCTGGGGCATGGCCGGGCGTGGCGTGCAACGCCTTGGCGCGTCAGTTGCCGAACATCTTCTGCTTGAGCTCGCGCCGCTGCTGGGCCTCCAGCGACAGCGTGGCCGTCGGACGCGCGAGCAGGCGGGCCACACCGATCGGCTCGCCGGTTTCGTCGCAGTAGCCGTAGTCACCGGCGTCGATGCGTGCAATCGACTGCTCGATCTTCTTGAGCAGCTTGCGCTCGCGGTCGCGGGTGCGCAGCTCCAGCGCGTGCTCTTCCTCGATGGTCGCGCGATCGGCCGGGTCGGGCACGATCACCGTGTCTTCGCGCAGGTGCTCGGTGGTCTCGCCGGCGTTGGCCAGGATGTCGCGCTTGAGCTGCTGCAGGCGCAGCCGGAAGAACGCCATCTGCTTGTCGTTCATGTACTCGGCCTCGGGCATGGCCAGCACTTCGGCATCGCTCAGTTGCTCGGGCGTCTTGGTCTTCCAGTTGTTGGCCAGCTTGGGGTCGCGCTTGATGGCGGCGGGCGCCACGGGCGCCACGGAAACAGGGGTCATGGAGGGCAGATAACTGGCCTTGGCCGCGTTGGATGCGACAGCCTGGGCCATGGAGGGAACGGTGATCTGGGCCAGCCGCGAAGACGGCTTGGCCGAGCGCTGGATGCCACTGGCATCGACCGCAGGCACAGCGGAGGGAGTGGCCGGCCCCTTGGCCGCAGGCACGGCCTTGCCGGCCTTGGCGGGGGCTGCCACGGGGGCCTTGGCAGGCGCATTGGCGGACGCCTTCGAAGCAGGGGCCTTCGCCGCGACCTTTGCCGCCTTGACCGGGGCCTTGGCAGGCGCCTTGGCGGTCTTGGCTGCAGGCTTCACGGCCGGCTTGTTCGCGGGTTTGGCCGCGGACTTCACCGGCTTTGCGGCGGTCTTGGAAGAGGTCTTGGCAGGCAAGGAGGCTTTCTTGGAGGGGGGCTTGGCGGCCTTCGCCGACTTGACGGGTTTCGCAGGCTTGGCGAGCTTGGCTGCCGGTTTGCCCTTGGCCACGGGCTTGGCTGCGGGCTTGGCGGCAGGTTTGGCCTTGGTGGCGGGCTTGGCCAGCGGCTTCTTCGCCGCAGCGGCCTTGACCGCGCCTTTGCCCTTGCCAGCGGCCTTGGCGGCAGGTTTGGCGACAGGTTTGGTGGCTTTCGCCGGCTTGGGCTTGGCTGCGCCCTTGGCAGGCGCGTTCTTTTTCTTGACTGCGGATGTCACGGTCGGTCTCCTGCCGAGGTCGTTCGGCCCGGGCTTTATACCCGGTTTGCCTTGCGATTCCGCCTGCTGTCGGGGTTTTCCTTCACCTGCGGCAGCCGACGGCATTGCGGCCGGCCAGCCCATGAGTTGCAAAAGAGAGACAAACATCCTGCCAAACCACCCGCCCGAAGGCGGCGGCGCTCAGATCTCGCACTGCTTCAGGCCCTGCAGCAGGATGTCGCGCGGCAGGTCGATGCCGATGAACACCATCTTGCTGACGCGCGCCTCGCCCTCGGCCCAGGCCGGCCCGAGGTCGCTGCCCATCAGCTGGTGCACGCCCTGGAAGATCACCTTGCGCTCGGTGCCGCGCATGTTCAGCACGCCCTTGTAGCGCAGCATGCGCGGGCCGTAGACGTTGACGATGGCGCCAAGGAAGTCCTCGAGCTTCGCCGGGTCGAGCGGGCGCTCGGTGCGAAAGACGAAGCTCTTGACGTCGTCGTCGTGGTGATGGTGGTGGCCGTGCGACGCGCCATGCGCATGGTCGTGGCCGTGGCCGTGCTGGTGCGATGGATGGTCGCAGTGCTCGCCATGCGCATGGTCGTGATGGTGGTGATCGTCCTCGTCCTTCAGGAAGTCCGGGTCGATCTCGAGCTTGGAATTGAGGTTGAAGCCGCGCAGGTCGAACACGTCCTTGATCGCCACCTCGCCGAAGTGCGCCTTGTGCTGCGGCGCGCGCGGGTTCATGTGCTTGAGGCGGTGCACCAGCGCATCCACCGCGCCCTCGTCCACCAGGTCGGTCTTGCTGATGAAGATCTGGTCGGCAAAGCCCACCTGGCGGCGCGCCTCCTGGCGGTCGTTGAGCTGTTGCGCCGCATGCTTGGCGTCGACCAGCGTCAGGATCGAATCGAGCAGGAAGGTCTCGGCGATCTCGTCGTCCATGAAGAAGGTCTGCGCCACCGGGCCGGGGTCGGCCAGGCCAGTGGTCTCGATCACCACGCGCTCGAAGTCGAGCTCGCCCTTGCGCTTTTTCTGCGCCAGGTCCGACAGGGTGGAGCGCAGGTCTTCGCGGATGGTGCAGCAGATGCAGCCGTTGCTCATCTGGATGATCTGCTCGTTGGTGTCGTTGACGAGGATGTCGCTGTCGATGTTCTCCTCGCCGAACTCGTTCTCGATCACCGCGATCTTCTGGCCGTGAGCCTCGGTCAGCACGCGCTTGAGCAGCGTGGTCTTGCCCGAGCCGAGAAAGCCGGTGAGGATGGTGGCGGGGATGAGCGACATGAGGGACTCCGGGGGGGTGGCCGATGCCCCGGATTCGGGGGTGGCTGCGCGCGAAAGGTGGGGAGTGTAGCGGCGAAATCAAGCCGCGAATCACGCCGCCTTCATCACCACCAGCCCCTTGAGGTACTCGCCCTCGGGGAAGGCCAGCGTCATCGGGTGGTCAGGCGCCGCGCCCAGCCGCTCGGTGATGTAGCCATCCACGCCTGCGTCGGCGCCGGCCGAGGCCACGATCTTGTGGAACAGGTCGGCGCTCACTCCGCCGGAACACGAGAAGGTGAACAGCACGCCGCCCGGCTCCAGCAGCTTGAGCGCCAGGCGGTTGATGTCCTTGTAGGCGCGCGCCGCGCGCTCGGCATGCGCCACCGTGGGCGCCAGCTTCGGCGGGTCAAGCACGATGGCATCGAACGTGCGGCCTTCGTCCAGAAAGCGGCGCAGCGAGCCATTGACGTCGGCATCGATGAAGTCGGCGCGCGACGCGTCCAGCCCGTTGAGCGCCACATGCGCGCGCGCCCGCTCGAGCGCCGGGCCCGATGAGTCGATCGATGTCACCGCGCCCGCGCCGCCAGCCAGCGCCGCCACGCTGAAGCCGCCGGTATAGCAGTAGCAGTTCAGCACGCGCTGCAGCTTGAGTCGCTGCACCGTCTCGAAGAACTTGCGCCGGTTGTCGCGCTGGTCGAGGTAGTAGCCGGTCTTGTGGCCGCTGGCCACATCGAGCGTCAGGCGCCAGCCATGCTCGCGCAGGGTGAGTTCGGTGGCGCCCTCGCCGCGCAGCCAGCCGGTGGCCGGGCTCAGGCCTTCGAGCTCGCGTGCGCTGGCATCCGATCGCTCGTACAGGCGCGCCAGGCCGGTGTGCGCCAGCAGCGCATCGGCGATCACGCCCTTGAAGCGCTCCGCGCCGGCGCTGCCGAACTGCGCCACCAGCGTGTCGCCGTAGCGGTCGACCACCAGGCCGGGCAAGCCGTCGGCTTCGGCATGCACCAGCCGCAGCGCGTCGCTGTCGATCGCACAGCGGCTGCGTGCGGCGACGGCACGCGCGATGCGCCGCGCAAAGAAGGCCGCGTCGATGCGCTCGGATTCGTCGAAGCTCCACACCCGTGCGCGGATGCGCGACTTCGGGCTGAACGCGGCCCAGCCCAGGAAGCGGCCTTCGGCCGATTCGACGCGCACCGTCTCGCCGCTGTCGCCACCGCCCTTGGCAATGGCGCCGTCGAACACCCACGGATGGTGGCGCAGCAAGGCGCGGTCCTTGCCTTCGCGCAGGCGAATCACTTTCATCGGTTCAGGACTTCTTGTTCGGCGGCTTGGCGCGCGGATGCGCCGCGTCGTAGGCCTGCGCCAGGTGCTGGAAGTCCAGCCGGGTGTAGACCTGCGTGGTGGTGATGTTGGCGTGGCCCAGCAGCTCCTGCACCGCGCGCAGGTCGCCGCTGGACTGCAGCACGTGGCTGGCAAACGAATGACGCAGCATGTGCGGATGCACCGGCGTGGCCAGGCCGCTTTGCAGGCTGCGCTGGCGCAGGCGCGCCCACACCGCCTGCGCGCTGATGCGCGCGCCGCGCGCGCCGATGAACAGGGCCGGCTCGTCGCTTGCCGAGGGCTTGAGCGCCATCGGGCGCACCGCCAGCCACGCCTGCAGTGCCGCAAGCGCCTTGCGGCCCACCGGCACCGTGCGCCGCTTGCTGCCCTTGCCCAGCACATGTGCTTCGGCCGCATCGGCGTCGATCCAGCCGCGCGCCTGATCGCTCGCACGCACGTCCAGCCCCACCAGCTCGCCCACGCGCAGGCCGCTGCCGTACAGCAGTTCGACCAGCGCCACGTCGCGCGCCTCGGTCCACGGGTCGGCTGCGTCGTCGTGGTGTTCGGCCAGCCGCACCGCGTCGTCCACAGACAGGGCCTTGGGCAGCGGCTTGGGCGCCTTGGGCGCACGCACGTCCTGCACAGGGTTGCTGGCAATCCGGCCCTCGCGGCCCAGCCAGGCGTAAAAGCCGCGCCAGCCCGACAGGATCAGCGCAATGCCGCGGCCGCTGCGGCCCTTGGCATGCATCTGCGCCACCCAGCGCCGGATGTGCGCGTTGTGCACCCGCAAGAGCTCCACGCCCGCATCGTGCGCAAACGCCTCGAGCTTGCGCAGGTCTTCGGCATACAGCGCCACGGTGCGCTCGGCCAGGCGCTTCTCGACGCGCACATGCTCGAGGTAGCGCTCGGCCAGCGGGTCCATGGACGCTTGCGGCCGGCTCAGGCCTCGCGCAGCCGCGACAGCGCCGCGCTGGCGAGTTCGGCAATGCGCTCAAGAAAGTCGGTGCCCATGCCGCTGTGAAAGCGCTGCGAATCGGGCGAGGCGAGCACCAGCATGCCGAAGGCCGCGCCCGGGCTGTTGATCGCGCCGGCGCGCAGCGGCAGCAGCGCCACCGAGGCCGCCACCGAGGGATCGGCCAGCCACTGCACCGCCTCAAAGCCGTTGTTCACGCCGCAGTACGGCGCCGTGAGTGACGAGGCAAAGGCCTGCGCGTCTTCGCTCACGCCGCTGGCAAAGGCCTCGTCGGCATAGGCGTCGTCCACACCCCACACGCGGATCGCCACCTGCGGCACGATGAACTGGCGCGCCAGCTCGTCGGCGAGGCGCTGCGGCAGCTCGCGCGACTCGCTCACCCGCAGCAGCGTCAGCACCCAGCGCTGCATGCGGTCGGCGATCACCATGTTGTCGTTGCCGTGGCGCACCATCTCCATGATGCGCTGCTCCAGCGCCTTGATCTTCTCGCGCAGCATCTCGGCCTGCCGCTCCTGCAGGCTGACCGCGCGGTTGCCGTGCGGGCTGGTGAGCTGCACCGACGCCAGCAGCTGTGCATGCCGCTCGAAGAAGTCGGGCGAGTTGATAAGGAAGTTGGCGATGTCCTGTTCGGTGATCGGTTCCATGGTCTCGCTTCGGGTTGGGTTCAACGCAGTTCAGGTCAACGGGGTTCGGGCGAACGGCCTTCAGGCATCCGGCAGGTCCATCGCATCCGGCAGGTCGATCTCGCCTTCAAAGACGGTGACCGCCGGGCCGGTCATGCGCACCGGAGTGCCGGCACCGCCCCACTCGATCGTCAGCAGGCCGCCGCGGGTGTGCACATCCACCCGCGCGTCCAGCCAGCCCAGCCGGATGCCGGCAGCCACGGCCGCGCAGGCGCCGGTGCCGCAGGCCAGGGTTTCGCCGGCGCCGCGCTCGTACACCCGCAGCCGGATCGCGCTGCGCGAAAGCACCTGCATGAAGCCGGCATTGACCCGGCGCGCAAAGGCCGCGTGCGATTCGATCTGCGGCCCGAGGGTGGGCACCGGCGCACGGTCCACGTCGTCCACCTGCAGCACCGCATGCGGGTTGCCCATCGACAGCACACCCACCTGCACTGCCGTGCCATCGGCTTGACGCAGCCCGGCCAGCGGCCAGAGCTGCCAGCCGTTGGCAGCGACCGGCTGCATGCCGCTGCCATCGAAGGGCACATGCGCGACATCAAACACCGGCTCGCCCATGTCCACCGTCACCCGGCCGTCGTCACCCATGTGCAGGTCCAGCACCCGGTTGACGGTCTGCACCCGCACGGTGTGCTTGTCGCTCAGGCCGTGCTCGCGCACATAGCGCACGAAGCAACGTGCGCCGTTGCCGCAATGCTCGACCTCGGCACCGTCGGCGTTGTGGATGGCGTAGGCGAAGTCGATGCCCGGCGCAGGCGACGGCCGCACGGAAAGGATCTGGTCGGCGCCCACACCAAAGTGCCGGTCGGCCAGCAAGCGGTACTGCGCCGTGGTGAGGTTCAGGCGGCCGCGGGTTTCGTCGAGCACCACGAAGTCGTTGCCCGCGCCCTGCATCTTGGTGAAGCGAATCGGCATGGCGCCGATTATCACGCCCGATCCCTCGCGCGACAGCCGCCGTCGCGCCAGCGGCTATCCTCGCCACCTTCAACCGGAGAACCCGATGCGCATCCCCGAGTGGACCCCCGAAGCCAAGCCCCAGCCGCAGGATCTGGTGGACGCGATCCTCAAGCGCCGCGGCGGCCAACTGATCAACCTGGACCGCGTGTTGCTGTGGAGCGAGCCGATCGCGCGCGGCTGGAACCACTACCTCGGCAACGTGCGGGCCGGCCTGCCCACCAGCCGCAAGCTGCGCGAGCTGGGCATCTGCACCGTGGCGCTGCTGACCGGCGCGCAGTACGAATACCACCACCATGCGCCCGATTTCATTGCCGCTGGCGGCACGCAGGCCGAACTGGATGCGCTGCAGGCCTTTTGCCGCAACACGCGCGGCGCGGTGCCGGCCGGCCTGGATGCCGACGGCGCGCTGATTGCCCGCTTTGCCGCGCAGATCACGCAGGACGTGAAGGTGGAAGACGCGCTGTTTGCACAGATGCAGCAGCGCTTTGACACCACCGAAATCGTCGAGCTGACCACCGCGATCGCCACCTACAACATGGTCGCGCGCATCCTGGTCACGCTGGGCGTGACGCCCGAGGGGCACTGACGATGGTGCGCACAAGCCAGTTGCTGCATGCGCAGCGCGAACCCGCCACGCCGCGCCCGGCCGCCACGGTGCTGCTGCTGCGCGACACGCCGGCCGGCTTCGAGGTGCTGATGACGCGCCGCTCGGCGACGGCCAGCTTTGCGCCGGGGGCGTATGTGTTCCCGGGTGGTGGCATCGACGCAGCCGACGCCACCGCGCATGCGCACGCGGCGCGCCGCCCCTCGCAGAGCGATCTGCACCTGACGCAGGCGATCGCCGCCATCCGCGAGAGCTTCGAAGAGCTGGGCATCCTGCTGGCGCGCCACGCCGATGGCAGCGCTGCCACGCAAGCCGACATTGCCGCGCTCGACCGCAAGGCACCCTTTGTTGCGCAGTGCGCCGCGCGCGGCCTGACGCTGAGCGCCGACCGCGTCTATGTGCTGGCGCACTGGATCACCGACCGCGACCTGCCGCGCCGCTTTGATGTGCCCTTCCTCGTGGCGCGCATGCCCGAGGGACAGGTGCCCGACGCCGACGAGTCCGAGCAGTTCGAGCCGGTGTGGGTGCGCCCGGCCGATGCGCTCAAGCGCCATGCGGACGGCAGCTTCTTCATGATCTACCCGACCATCCGCACGCTCGAGCGGCTGCAGCACTACCCCACGGTGGATGCGGTGCTGCAGGCCTGCGCCAGCGAGCAGCCGCTGTGGACCAGCTGCCCGCGCGGCGGCCTGCTGGGCGGCAAGGACACGCGCTACATGGAGCACGACGCGCCCTTCGGCGAGCTGGAGCTGGTCAGCCCGGACGGGCAGATCGTGCATCACCTCGACTGGCGCACCAACGAGCCGGTGGCACTGCTCAAGAACGTGCAGCGCATCACTGCGCCCAACCCCGGCGTGATGACCGGCCCCGGCACCAACAGCTACCTGGTGGGCGACCCGGACAGCGGCTACATCGCGATCGACCCGGGCCCGGCCGATGAGGAGCATCTGCAGCGTATCTGGCGCGCCGCAAGCGGGCAGATCCGACAGATCGTCTGCACCCACTCGCACCCCGACCATTCACCCGGCGCGAAGCCGCTGCAGGCGATGTGCGCCGAGCCCCCGCCCGTCCTCGGTCTGGCCTCGCACCCCACCGCGCGCGCGGCCAGCGCCTTCACGCCCGACCGCGAACTGGCCGACGGCAAGACGCTCGTTCTCAGCGGCCGCGCTGGCCAGAAGGGCACGCACACCCTGCGTGTCGTCCACACGCCCGGCCACGCGGCCAACCACCTGTGCCTGGTGCTGGAAGAAGACGGCCTGCTGTTCAGCGGCGACCACATCCTGAACGGCAGCACCACGATGATCGACCCGCCCGACGGCAACATGGGCGACTACATCGATTCGCTGGACAAGCTGACCGCCGCCTGCGAAGCCGGCGACATCCGCTTCATCCTGCCGGCGCACGGCTACGTGCTGGGCTTTGCGACGCAGGCGATCGCGCAGCTGAAGGCGCACCGCCTCAAGCGCGAAGCCAAGGTGGTGGCCGCCATGCGCGCCCGGCCCGACGGCGGCCCCGAGGACTGGGTGCCGCTGGCCTACGACGACGTGCCGCCGCGCATGTGGCCACTGGCGCAGCGCTCGCTGATCGCGCATGTGCAGCGCATCGAGGCGCTGGGGTTGGCGAACCTGTAGCTGCCTTCTCTCGCCCGCGCTGCGCGGCCGGGTCTTTTCGCACAGGTTCAGGCGCAGGGTCGCTGGCATCCGGGCGCCGGGCCAATTTGCGCTTGTGACCATGCAGCGCACCCCAACCCAGAGGCAACAACGCACCGTCAGCCGGGCCACAAGAATCATCCGCGCAAGTGGCCCAGAGAACGGACGCCGGCGACTCTGTGCCGTGCGTCACTCAACGACCAAGGCCGCAAGAAAAAAGTGTGAAGTCCGCCTGTAAGCCGGATTCTGTGCATGCGGTTGCCCGCATGTGACCGCCATTACTCTGGGCCGGGGGTCACCCACCCGGCTCGGTGCCACCTACCCGCCGGCTCCGCGGAGCCACATCATCGCCGGCCTATTTGGTGTTGCTGCGCGTAGAGATTGCCCGTTTCACCCGCACTGAAGCGGCTCGTCTCTGTTGCTCTGATCCTCACCTCACGGTGGACAGGAGTTACCTGCTACGCTGCCCTTTGCAGTCCGGACGTTCCTCCAGTGTCAGGTTTCCCATGCGACACCAGCGGCGGTCCGGCGGACTTCACGGGGATAATCATAGGCGCTGGATGCCCCGGCACGCTCGATGAACACGAGCCGCACGAGGTTCTGTCTTGATCCGAATCACCGAACTCAAACTTCCGCTGGCCGAAGTGCCCACCGAGGCACGCCGCGCGGCCGATGCGCCTGCCGAAACCGAGCGCGACCGTCGGCCCCCGCCACACCCCGACGCGGCCCTGCGCCGTCTGGCCGCCACCGCGTTGGGCATCACGCCAGACGCCATCGCCGATCTGCAGGTCTTCAAGCGCAGCTTCGATGCGCGCAAGGCCGAGCTGCTGGCGGTGTACATCGTCGACCTCACGCTCGCCCCCGGTACGGACGAAGCGGCGCTGCTGGCGCGGCACGCGAAGAACCCGCACATCCTGCCCACGCCCGACATGGTCTGGCGGCCACCGACCCAGGCCAGTGCGGACTTTCCTGCAGCAGGGCAACTGCGCCCGGTGGTGGTGGGCCTCGGGCCGTGTGGGCTGTTTGCAGCCCTCACGCTGGCGCAGATGGGGCTGAAGCCCCTGGTGCTGGAGCGTGGCAAGCCGGTGCGCCAGCGCACCAAGGACACCTGGGGCCTGTGGCGCAAGCACGAACTGCAGCCCGAGAGCAATGTGCAGTTTGGCGAGGGCGGCGCAGGCTTGTTCTCGGACGGCAAGCTCTACAGCCAGATCAAGGACCCGCGGCACCTGGGCCGCAAGGTGATGCAGGAGTTCGTGGACGCCGGCGCGCCGCCCGAAATCCTGTACGCCGCGCATCCGCATGTGGGTACCTTCAAGCTGGTGAAGGTGGTCGAGCAGCTGCGCGGGCAGATCCTGGCGCTGGGCGGCGAGATCCGCTTTCAGCACAAGGTGACCGATGTGCTGATCGAAGGCGGTGGTAACGAACGCCGTGTGCGCGGCGTGGTCGCCATGGATCAGGTCACCGGCCAGGCCCACGAGATCCGCTGCGACCAGCTGGTGCTGGCGCTCGGCCACAGCTCGCGCGACAGCTTTGCCATGCTGCACCGGCGCGGCGTGTTCATGGAGGCCAAGCCGTTTTCCATTGGTGTGCGCATCGAGCACCCGCAAGGACTGATCGACCGCGCGCGCTGGGGCACCCACGCCGGCCATCCGCTGCTGGGCGCGGCCGACTACAAGCTGGTGCACCACGCGAGCAACGGCCGCGCGGTCTACAGTTTCTGCATGTGCCCGGGCGGCACGGTGGTGGCCGCCACTTCCGAGCCCGGGCGCGTGGTGACCAATGGCATGAGCCAGTACTCGCGCAATGAGCGCAATGCCAACGCCGGCATGGTGGTGGGCATCGACCCGCGCGACTACCCGGTGGATGCGGCTTCGGTGCGCGCCACGCTGGGCGAGGAGTTCGTCGACCGCAGCGACCCGCAACGCGCGCTGCGCCCGCCCGAGGGGCACGAATTCCACCCGCTGGCTGGCGTGGTGCTGCAGCGTCTGCTTGAGGCGCGCGCCTTCGAGGTGGGCGGCGGCAATTACGATGCGCCGGGGCAGTTGGTCGGCGACTTCCTGGCCCACCAGCCGTCCACCGAATTCGGCAGCGTCGTCCCCTCGTATCAGCCCGGTGTGCACCTCACCGACCTGCGCCAGGTGCTGCCCGCCTACGCCACCGACGCGATGGCCGAGGCGCTGCCGGTGTTCGGTCGCAAGATCAAGGGCTACGACCTGCCGGACGCGGTGATGACCGGCGTGGAAACGCGCACCTCGTCGCCGCTGCGCATCACGCGGGGGGACGACTACCAGAGCCTGAACCTGCGCGGCCTGTATCCGGCCGGCGAAGGCGCGGGTTATGCGGGTGGCATCCTGTCGGCGGGGGTGGACGGGATCAAGGTGGCCGAGGCAGTGGCG
>JBDLRH010000148.1:0-2952 GCA_039800165.1 Pseudomonadota bacterium | reverse complement strand
TTTCTGGTGGACCCGCTGGACGGCACCAAGGAGTTCCTCAAGCGCAACGGCGAGTTCACGGTGAACATTGCGCTGATCGAGCACGGCGCGCCGGTGGCGGGCGTGGTGCTGGCACCGGCGCTGGGTGAGCTGTTCTATGCCGCGCAAGGGCTGGGCGCGTTCAAGGCGCAGGCCGATGGCAGCGGGGCACAGCCCATCCGCTGCAGTGCCGCGCCCGACGATGCGCCGCTGCGGGTGGTGGGCTCACGCTCGCACGGGCTGGGCGCGCTGGACGCATGGCTGGCCGCACTGAAGCGCCCGTATGTGTTCACTGCGGCGGGCAGCTCGCTCAAGTTCTGCCGCATTGCCGAAGGCGCAGCCGATGTGTATCCCCGCTTCGGCCCCACCAGCCAGTGGGATACCGCCGCCGGCCAGTGCGTGCTGGAGCAGGCCGGCGGCCGGGTGGTAGCCGCGCAAGCCCAGCCACTGCGCTACGGGCTGGACAGGCTGGTGATCAACCCGGAGTTTGTGGCGTGGGGAGGGCTTGAAAAATTCATATAGGCAGTGTTAGACTCCATCCCCTATATGAATTCCGAGCTGCGCATCCCGCTGAACACCACACCCGAGCAGGCCGAACGCCTGCTGGCGTTGCAGGCGGCTTTTGCCCAGGTTTGCAATGCGCTGGCCGAGGTGGTGCAGCAAACGCGCATATGGAACCGGGTGGTGCTGCACCACCTGACCTACAAGCGCCTGCGCGAGCAGTTTCCGGCCATGGGCTCGCAGATGGTGTGCAACGCCATCTACTCGGTGTCGCGCCACAGCCGCATCGTGTTTCAGCATCCGGCCAGTCCCTTCAACGTGGGCAAGCTCGGTGAGCGCCCACTACCGCGGCTGCAGTTCACCGCCACCTGCCCGGTGTACTTTGACCGCCACACGCTGAGCATCAAGGACGGCCAGCTGTCGATGTACACGCTGGACGGGCGCATGCGCTTTCAGCTGGGCCTGCGCCCGGAGGACGAGCAGCGCTTTCACCAGGGCAAGCTGCGCGAAGTGGTGCTGTCGCAATACGCGCCGCGCGCCTTCGCATTGAGCTTCACCTTTGGCGAAGCGCCTTTCAGCGCGGGTGGCGACGCCACCGAAGGCGAGCGCTTGCCTGCCATTGACGCCGCGGCAGGCGCACAACAGTCCGATGCCGTGCCGCTGCCAGCCAGCGCGCCGCAGCACATGACCATGCCCACCCCTGCCAGCCCCCCGCTACCCGATTACCTGAAAGTGGAGCCCCTGAATGAATCCGCCTAACCCTGCACTTGCGCGCCCGGGCCTGCCCGGCGCCGGGCAGCGCGGCGAGCTGTGGCAGTCGCTGCAGCCGCTGCGCCCGTTCTTCGTGCGATCACTCTGGTTCACGATGATTGCGGCGCTGCTGCAACTGGCCTCCAGCGGCTACATGCTGGAGGTTTACGGCCGTGTGGTGAACAGCCGCAGCCACACCACGCTGCTGATGCTCACGCTGCTGGTGCTGTTCGTCTGGCTGATCATGGAACTGCTGGAGTGGGCGCATTCGACGCAGATGCATCAGGCTGGCCTGAAGTTCGATGAAGCGACCAACGCGCGCGTGTTCCGCCTGGCGTTCGAGGCCAACCTGCGCCGCGTTCCCGGCGGCACCACCCAGACCATGAGCGACTTGCGCACCGTGCGGGATTTCTTCAAGTCGCCTGTGCTGACCTCCATCATGGAAGCGCCGGTGTCCATCGTCTTCCTGATCCTGATCTTTGCCATCAGCCCGGTGCTGGGCTGGGTGGCGGTGGCCACTGCCGTGGTGCAGCTCGGCATTGCGCTGCTGAACGAACGCAGCACCCAGCCGCCCCTGTCGGCCGCCAACCGCAGCGCCATCGAGGCGCAGCAAAACGCCGACGCCTCGCTGCGCAACGCGCAGGTGATCGAGGCCATGGGCATGCTGCGCAATGTGCACAGGCGCTGGTTCGCCAAGCAGCGCGAATTCTTGAACCAGCAGGCCATGGCCTCGGACAAGGCGGGCGTGTTCTCGGCGCTTTCGAAGTTTGTGCAGCAGGTCACCACCTCGGCGTTGCTGGGCCTGAGCACCTGGCTGTTCATGCACAACATGCTCAACGGCGGCGACGCGATGATGATCATCTCGTCGATCCTGGGCGGGCTGATGCTCAAGCCGCTGGTGCAGATGGTCGCGCAGTGGCGCAACCTGGTGAATGCGCGCGACGCGTGGCGCCGCCTGGGTGCGCTGATGGCTGCCCTGCCCGCGCGCCCGGACGCCATGCCGCTGCCGCCGCCGCGCGGTGCGGTGGTGGCCGAGGCGCTGGTAGCGGTGGCGCCGGGTACGCAGGCGTCCATCCTGCGCGGCGTTCAGTTCTCCTTGAACCCGGGCGAGGTGCTGGCCGTCATCGGCCCGTCGGCTGCGGGCAAGACCACGCTGGCGCGGGTGCTGGCCGGGTTGTGGCCGTCGATGGGCGGCAAGGCGCGACTCGACGGGGTGGACCTGTTCACCTGGGACAAGGCCGAGCTCGGCCCCCATGTGGGCTACCTGCCGCAAGACGTGGAGTTGTTTGACGGCAGCATCGCCGACAACATCGCGCGCTTTGGCGATGTGGACCGGCGCAAGGTCGAGGCCGCTGCCCGCTCCGTGGGCCTGCACGACTTCATCCTGTCGCTGCCCGAGGGCTACGACACCGACGTCGGGCCCGAGGGCGCGCGGCTGTCGGGCGGTCAGCGCCAGCGCATCGGCCTGGCGCGCGCCCTGTACGGCGACCCGGTGTTCGTGCTGCTGGACGAACCCAACTCCAGCCTCGATGAAGCCGGCGACGCGATCCTGAACGACGCGATTGCCAGGCACAAGGCCAGTGGCACCACCTTTGTGGTCATCACCCACCGCACCGGCCTGCTGAAGGTGGTGGACAAGATCCTGCTGCTGCGCGATGGCCAGACGCAGGCCTTCGGCCCGCG
>JBDLRH010000147.1:0-3077 GCA_039800165.1 Pseudomonadota bacterium | reverse complement strand
TGCCCGCGCCGTTGGGGCCGATGATGCCCACCAGTTCGCCGGCGCGAAACTGCGCGCTCACCGCATCCACCGCGGTCAAGCCGCCAAAGCGCACGGTGATCTCGCGCGCCTCGAGCAGCAGCTCGGCACTGCTGGTTGCGCCGGATGCGCTGGATGCAGATGCGGTGTCGGCCGGCGCTGTCATCACAGAATCCTCGCCTCGCGCTCGCGCCGTGCGCGCGCCTTGTCGCGCGCCTTGTCGCCGCTCCACTCGTAGCGGCGCAGCTTCCACCAGGCCTTGATGTCATCGCGCCAGAGTTTCCAGGTGTCCCAGCGCAGCGAGGCCAGGCCACCCGGCAGGTACAGCACCGACAGGATCAGCAGGATGCCCAGCGACATCATGTAGATCTGCGGCGCCTGCAGGCGCAGGGTTTCGGCCAGCACGCTGAACACGATGGCCGCGATCAGCGGGCCCCACAGCGTGGTGGCGCCGCCGATCAGCGCGATCAGCACCGTCTGGAAGCCGATGAACGGGTTGAACACGGTGTGCGGGTCGATGTAGGTCCAGCGCACGCTCATCGCCGCACCCACCGCGCCGGCCACCGCGGCGGTGAAGGCAAAGCCCGCAATCTTGATCAGGCGCGTGTTCACGCCCAGCGTCTGCGCGCGCTGCTCGTCGGCGCCGATGCCCGCCAGTGCCAGGCCAAAGCGGGTGCGCCGCAGCGCAATCGACAGCGCCACCGTGCCTACCGCCAGCACCAGCACCGTCAGGTAGATGGTGTCGCGCTCGGGCACCACCGACAGCACGCGGCCCACGGTGCCGGTGACCGACTTCTCGAAGTAGGTGATGGCATGACGGATCAGCTCGGTCATGCCGAAGGTCAGCACCGCGAAGTAGGTGCCGCGCAGGTGCAGCACCGCCGCCCCCATCACCACGGCCACGCCGGTGGCGATGAGTGCGCCGAGTGCAATCGCCTGCACCCAGCCCAGCTGCTCGAGCATCAAGGCGCTGGTGTACGCGCCCACGCCAAAGAAGGCCGAGGTAGCCAGCGACAGGTAGCGGGTGCTGCCGCAGAACAGGCCCCAGCTGGAGGACAACGCCACGTACATCAGGCAGGTAAGCGCCATCGACACGACGAAGTCGCTGCCGTAATAGGGGATGGACAGCGCCCAGCCGGTGACGGCGAACCACACCAGCCAGTCGCGGGTCAGGATCTGGCGGTCGTTCATGCACTGCCCTGTGATTCGTCGTGCGCAGGTACGCGCGCGTCCCGTCCGCCGGGGGCCGGCGCGTGCTCACACTGCGGCGGTCTGCGCGGGGCGCCGACTGCGCTGCGGTGCTCGGGGGCCGGTCGCGCCGCGGAACTCGCTACGCGCTGCGCGCTGCGCTCAAACAGCCGCGGCGAGCATGAGACGGTGCGCGCTGCGCGCGCCGACACGCCCCCCTGCGCGCCTCGCCGCCGCAGAGATCGCCCACACCGGCCCCCGGCGGACGGGACGCGGGTAAAGGCGGGCGCCGCGCGAGCAACGCGACGCGCACTGACTACATCGAGCGGCCGGGCCTGCGGCTGCGCGGGCGCCTCTGGGGCGCCGAGCAGCGCAAGGGGGCGTGTCGGCGCGCGCAGCGCGCATCGTGATCTGACTCGCCGCAGCTGTCTGAGCGGAGCGCGCAAAGCGCGCGCAGCGAGTTCTGCGGCGCGACCGCCCCCTGAGCAGCGCAGGGCAGTCGCCGCAGGCGACCGCTCCAGTGAAGCCCGCGCAGCCGCAGGCCCGGCCGCGGCGCACACAAAAGCAAGCAACGAGTTCATGCCTTGCGCGACTTCCGCGTGAACAGCCCCTCGGGCCGCAGCAGCAGCACGCCGATGAACACCGCATACGACAGCAGCGCCTTCAGCGAGGGGTTGGTGTAGTGCATGCCGATGGCCTCGACCACACCCAGCAGCAAGCCACCGGCCAGTGCGCCGCCCATGCTGCCAAAGCCGCCCAGCGTGATCACGATCAGCGCGGTCACGGTATAGGGCTCGCCCATGGCGGGGGCGATGGTGTAGGCCATCGACAGCAGGCAGCCGGCCACGCCCGACAAACCCAGGCCGATGCCGAACATCAGCGGGTGCAGCTTTTTCGTGTCGATGCCCACCAGCTGCGCGCCCACCGGCGACTGCATCAGTGCGCGCACGCCCTTGCCATACAGCGTCATGCGCAGCAGCACGATCAGCGCGATGCAGAACGCCAGCGCCAGCGCAAACACCAGCAGCTTGTTGGCCGCGAACTGCGCGCCGCCGAACTTCACCGGCTCGGTCATGAAGTCGTAGCCGCGCAGGTCGCCGCCCCACACATAGCTCACCAGGTTCTGCACCAGGAACATCAACCCGAAGGTCACCATCAGCCCGCGCGCCTCGAAGATGTCGAGGTTGGGCGAGGTGGCGTTCAGCCGCCGGAAGCAGATGAAGTGGATCGCCACGCCAAGCGCCATCAGCAGCGCAAACGACAGCGGCACCATCAGCAGCGGGTTCCAGCCGAAGGTGGCCTGCATCATCCAGGTGAGGTAGGCGCCCAGCATCAGGAACTCGCCGTGTGCGATGTTCAGGATGCGCATCAGCCCGTACTGCAGGTTCAGGCCGAGGGCCACCAGCGCGTACACGCCGCCGGTGATCAGGCCGGAGGCGATCAGTTCAAGCCAGGCGGTGAAGGACATGCGCGACGCGAAGGGCAACAGCCGGGCCGCTGGCGCCGGCCCTCAGGGCGCAGCGCCAGACCCACCGTTGCGCAGGCGGATTACTTCCAGGCCGGCTTGCTGGTGTTGAGCTTGGCGGTGGCGCGCGCCTGCGGCCACACCACCTCGAACTCGCCGTTTTGCCACTGGCTGATGGTGCCGGGCGTGCCCACGTTCTCGCTGCCGGCGAACTTGATGTCGCCGATGATCGTCTTGTGGGTGGTGTTGGCCACGTAGTCGCGGATGGCCTTGCGGTCCAGGCCGTGCGCCTTGACGGCCGCGGTCAGGATCTCCAGCCCCGCCCAGCAGGCGCCCGAGGCCCAGCGGTCCGGCTCCTTCTTCTGGCTGGCCACATGCGCGTCGAAGTAGGCCTTGGCGCCGGCAC
>JBDLRH010000146.1:0-26132 GCA_039800165.1 Pseudomonadota bacterium | reverse complement strand
GCGCCGCTGCGCTCGCTCCAGTAGCCGGGCTGGCTGTAGTGGTGCTTGAGGAAGTCGATCCACAGCCGCACCCGCAGCGGCAGCAGCTTGCGCTGCGGGAACACCGCGTAGATGCCGTTCGGTGGCGCGGCAAAGTCCTCCAGCAGCGGCACCAGACGGCCGGCGGCCACTTCGTGCGCCACCTCCCAGCTGCTGCGCCAGGCAATGCCGCAACCGGCCAGGCACCAGTCGTGCAGCACCTGCCCGTCTGAGCAGTCGAGCGGGCCGCCCGGGCGGAAATAGATCACCTCGTCGGCGCCGTCGCGCCCATCCGGCGCAGGCATGCGAAAAGCCCAGCCGCGCGTCTGCGAGGCCTCGCTGGACAGCGTGAGGCAGTCAAAGCGCGACAGGTCTTGCGGATGCGCGGGCACGCCGTGGCGGCGCAGGTACTCTGGCGTGGCCACGCACAGGCGGCGGTTGTCGGCCAGCCGCACGCTCACCAGCGCCGAATCCGGCAGGTCACCCACGCGCACCGCGCAGTCGTAGCCTTCGCCGGCGAGGTCCACCACCCGGTCGCTCAGGTTCAGCGACAGCGTCACTTCCGGGTGCTGCTCGCGAAAGCGCGGCACCAGCGGCGCCACATGCCGCCGCCCGAAACCCGCCGGCGCGGTGATGCGCAGGTGCCCGCTGGCCTTCACGCCGCCGGCGCTCACGCTGGCCTCGGCATTGGACAGGTCGGCCAGCAGGCGCTGGCAGTCTTCCAGGTAGGCGCTGCCCTCGTGCGTGAGCGTGATGCGCCGGGTGGTGCGCAGCATCAGCTTGACGCCCAGCCGCGCCTCCAGTGCATCGAGCCGCCGCCCGATGATGGCCGGCGCCACGCCCTCGGCCTGCGCCGCGGCGGTGAGGCTGCCGCGGGTGACCACCGCGACAAAGGTTTCCATGGCCTTGAGCCGATCCATGCCCGGATTATCCCCGTCCGGGCGGGATTACATCTATTTTTGTCAAAGATCAAAGCACTTCAAGGGAATTAATAGGTTATTCGGTTACGAATACAGTGCAGCGCATGGAATCGCCCCGCGCCGTCCTGTTTGATGCCTATGGAACGCTGTTCGACGTGTACAGCGTATCGCTGCTCGCCGAGCAACTGTTTGCGGGCCACGGCCAGCCCCTGAGCGTGCTGTGGCGCGACAAGCAGATCGAGTACACGCGCCTGGTCACCACCAGCAACCACGGCGCGCACTACCGCCCGTTCTGGGACCTGACACGCGCCGCGCTGCGCTACGCCTGCAAGCGCCTCGCGCTCGAGCTCACGCCGGCGCGCGAGCAGCAGTTGATGAACCAGTACCGCGCGCTGTCGGCCTTCCCGGAAAACCGCGAGGTGCTGCAGGCGCTGAAAAGCCACGGCATCGTCACCGGCATCCTGAGCAACGGCGACCCGGCGATGCTGGACGTGGCCATCAAGAGCGCCGGGCTCGATGGACTGCTCGACCATGTGATCAGCGTCGACGCGATCCGCCTGTACAAGACGCACCCTGACGCCTACGCGCTCGGCCCCCAGGCCACCGGCATCGATGCCAAGCACACGCTATTCGTGAGCTGCAATGCCTGGGACGCGCTGGCCGCCACCTGGTTTGGCTACCGCACGCTGTGGGTCAACCGCTACCAGCTGCCTTTTGAAGAGCTCGACACGCAGCCCGGCCACACCGGCTCGACGCTGCGCGATGTGCTCGCCCTGTTTCCCACCATCCCCGCTTCCAAGGAGATCGCATGACCGCACGCACGTCCGTCCACCGCCTGCAGGTGGCCACTACGCTGTATGACTTCGTGAACAAGGAAGTGCTGCCCGGCACCGGCGTGAACAGCGACGCCTTCTGGAAGGGCTTCGATGCGATCGTGGCCGACCTGGCGCCGAAGAACATCGCGCTGCTGGCCGAGCGTGACCGCCTGCAGTCCGAGCTGGATGCGTGGCATCAGGCCAACCCCGGCCCGATCCGGAACATGAAGAAGTACCGCGCCTTCCTCGAGAAGATCGGCTACCTCGTGAAGGACCCGGGCCCGGTGAAGGCCACCACCAAGAATGTGGACGCCGAGCTGGCGCTGCAGGCCGGCCCGCAGCTGGTGGTGCCGATCCTCAATGCACGCTATGCGCTCAACGCTGCCAACGCGCGCTGGGGCAGCCTGTACGACGCGCTGTACGGCACCGACGCGATTTCAGAGGCCAATGGATGCGAGAAAGGCCCGGGCTACAACGACAAGCGCGGCGCCAAGGTCATCGAATACGCGCGCTACGTGCTGGACCGCACCGCGCCGCTGAAGAAGGGATCGCACATCGACTCCACCGGCTACCGCGTCGAAGGCGGCAAGCTGGTGGTGGCGCTCAAGGGCGGAAAGACCACCGAGCTGAAGAACGCCAAGCAGTTCATCGGCTTCCAGGGCGATGCAGCGAATCCGTCGGGCGTGCTGCTGCAGCACAACGGCCTGCACCTGGACATCCGCATCGACCGCAAGCATCCGATCGGTGCCACCGACGCGGCCGGCGTGAGCGACCTGGTGGTGGAAGCGGCGCTGTCCACCATCCTCGACCTGGAGGATTCGGTGGCCGCAGTGGACGCCGAAGACAAGGTGCTGGGCTACCGCAACTGGCTGGGCATCCTCAAGGGCAACCTGGTCGAGTCGTTCGACAAGGGCGGCCGCACCATGACGCGCGGCCTGAACGGCGACCGCTACTACACCAAGCCGGATGCGTCGGGCGAGGTGCGCCTGCACGGCCGCTCGCTGCTGTTCCTGCGCAATGTGGGCCACCTGATGACCAACCCGGCCATCACCTACACCGCCGCCGACGGCAGCACGAAAGAGATCCCCGAGGGCATCATGGACGCGGTTGTCACCACCGCGATCGCGCTGCACGACCTGCAGGGCCGCGGCCAGCTGCCCAGCCGCGAGACCATCCGCAACAGCCGCACCGGCAGCGTCTACATCGTCAAGCCCAAGATGCACGGCCCGGCCGAAGTGGGCTTTGCTGCCGAGCTGTTCGGCCGCGTGGAGAAGCTGCTGGGCCTGGCCGACAGCACCGTCAAGCTGGGCATCATGGACGAGGAGCGCCGCACCTCGGTGAACCTGAAGGCCTGCATTGCCGCCGCCAAGAGCCGCGTGGCCTTCATCAACACCGGCTTCCTCGACCGCACCGGCGACGAAATGCATACCTGCATGCACGCCGGCCCGGTGCTGCGCAAGGGCGACATGAAGAGCAGCGCCTGGATTGCCGCCTACGAGCGCAACAACGTGCTGGTGGGCCTGCAGTGCGGCCTGCGTGGCAAGGCGCAGATCGGTAAGGGCATGTGGGCCATGCCCGACCTGATGGCGCGCATGCTGGTCGAGAAGATCAACCACCCCAAGGCCGGCGCCAACACCGCCTGGGTGCCCTCGCCCACCGGCGCCACGCTGCATGCCATGCACTACCACCAGGTGGATGTGTTCGCAGTGCAAAAGGAACTGGAGAAGCAGGACGCCGACAAGCTGCGCGACGAGATCCTGGAAAGCCTGCTGTCCATTCCGGTGGTGAAGGCGCCCAAGTGGAGCGACGCCGAGAAGCAGCAGGAGCTGGACAACAACGCGCAGGGCATCCTGGGCTATGTGGTGCGCTGGGTCGACCAGGGCGTGGGCTGCTCCAAGGTGCCCGACATCCACAACGTGGGCCTGATGGAAGACCGCGCCACGCTGCGCATCTCCAGCCAGCACATGGCCAACTGGCTGCATCACGGCATCGTGACCAAGAAGCAGGTCGACGACACCTTCAAGCGCATGGCCAAGGTGGTGGACGGCCAGAACAAGGGCGACCCGCTGTATCAGCCGATGACCGGCAACTACTCGGGCGCCGCCTATCAGGCCGCCACCGACCTGGTGTTCAAGGGCATGGCGCAGCCCAGCGGCTACACCGAGCCGCTGCTGCACGCCTGGCGCCTGAAGGTGAAGGCCGCCGCGTAAGGGGCCGCCGCGTAAGGGGCCGGGGCGGCGTAGACTGCATGCGTGGTTGCCGCTTCGCCCCCCGATTCCGCCGCATCGCCTGAGCGCACGCGCTGCCCGCTGTGCGGCGGGCCGAACGCCTGCGGCATGGAAGCCGCCAGGGCGCAGGGCGCTGCCATCGATGCGATGCCGCCGTGCTGGTGCACGCGGCTGAGCTTTCCGAAAAGCCTGCTGGCGCGGCTGCCTGCCGATGCGCAAGGCGTGGCCTGCATCTGCGAGGCCTGCGTGCGGCGCGCCATCGACGACGAAGCGCGCCAGGCGCCCGCGCGGCCTTGACCGCACCGCACGATCACGGCACGCCCGACGCGCTGCGCGCCCGCCATGGGCCGCGCTGGCGCTGGTGGCTGCTGTTCACCGTGATGATCGGCACGATGGCGTCGATCATGTCGTCGACCATCGTCAACGTCGCCATCCCCGACATGAGCCGCCAGTTCACGCTGGGGCAGGAACGCGCGCAGTGGGTCACCTCGGGCTTCATGGTGGCCATGACGGTGTCGATGCTGGCCACGCCCTGGCTGCTGGAACGCTACGGCTACCGGCGCACCTACGTGGGCGCCACGCTGCTGCTGCTGGCCGGCGGCATCTGGGGCGGGCTGTCGGATGTGTACGCGTGGGTGCTGGCTGCGCGCGTGGCCGAAGGTCTGGCGGCCGGCGTGCTGCAGCCGATCCCGGCGATCATCATCCTGCGCGCCTTCGAGCCGCACGAGCAGGGCCGCGCCAGCGGCGTGTTCGGCACCGGCGTGGTGCTGGCGCCGGCCATCGGGCCGAGCGTGGGCGGCGTGCTGGTGGACGCCTTCGGCTGGCGTTCGATCTTCTTCATGGTGGTGCCGCTGTGCCTGCTGGCGCTGTGGCTGGCGCGGCGCTATGTGCCGATCACCGGCACCGCGCCTGCTGGCAGTACTGCTGCAGGCACACGCAGCGCTGCCGGCTTTGACTGGCGTGGCCTTGCGCTGGTGTCGGCCGGCGTGGTGGCGCTGCTCAATGGCCTGGTGCTGCTGCACGGCGGGGCGGGTGAAGCCGCAGGGGCGGCGCTGCTGCTGGCGACGGGCGCACTGCTGCTGGGCGGCTTTGTCGTGTGGCAACGCCGGCTGCAGCTGCAGCACCGCACGGCACTGGTGAACCTGTCGCTGTTTGAGCACCGGCAGTTCGCGATGGGCGGCATCGTCGCCTTCATCTACGGCACCGCCCTGTTCGGCTCGACCTATCTGCTGCCGGTGTACATGCAGCTCGCGCTGGGGCTGTCGGCGTCGTATGTGGGCACGCTGATGCTGCCCGCGGGGCTGGTGCTGGCGATCACGATCTCCATCGTCGGGCGCCTGGCCGACCGGCAGCCGGCGCACCTGCTGGTGACGCTGGGCCTGGCGCTGCTGTCGCTGTCGTTCCTGCTGATGCTGGCGGTGGGCCTGCAGACCGCGCTGTGGGTGCTGGTGGTGTTTGCCACGGTGGGACGCATCGGGCTGGGCTTCGTGCTGCCCTCGCTCAACCTGGGCGCGATGCGCGGTCTCGAGCGGGGGCTGATCCCCCAGGGCTCGAGCGTGATCAACTTCATCCGCACGCTGGGCGGCTCGGTCGGCGTGAGCATGTGCGGCATCGTGCTGGAGTGGCGCATCGCCGCCCGCGGCGACTCGCTCACCATCGAAGCCAGCAGCCCCGCGCGGCTGGCCGCCTTCAACGACACCTTCATCATGCTGGCCGTGCTGTGCGCCCTGGCCGGTGTGGCGGCGTGGCGGCTGCGGGCGGCACCCGCGCGCTGACTCAGATCGGCGTGAGCCGATCGAACGCCTTGGACCAGTGCAGGATCTCCACGCTCTCGCGCAGCCCCGCGGTCCAGAACGGGTCGGTGCGCAGCAGCGCGTCCACCGCCTGCTTCGATTCGGCCTCGACGATCCACAGGCCGCCGATCGGCACCTCGCCACTCTCGCGGCGCAGCGAGCCGGCCACCCGCACCACGGCGCTGTGCTCGTCGACCCAGCGGAGGTGCGCGCCAAGCCACTGCTGGCGCACAGGGCCGTGGCCGGGCTTGTCGCGGAAGATCACGGCAAACAACATCTGCTGTTCTTGCTGCACTGACGCTCAGCGCACCGCTGAAGCCACCGCCTGCTCCAGCGCGTCGATGAACATCGCCGGCACATCAAAGCCGGTCTGGTCGGTGATCTCGCGAAAGCAGGTCGGGCTGGTCACGTTCACCTCGGTCAGGCAGCTGCCGATGATGTCCAGCCCCACCAGCAGCAGACCGCGCGCCGCCAGCACCGGGCCCAGCGCCTCGGCGATCTCGCGGTCGCGCGCGCTCAGCGGCTGCGCCACGCCCTTACCGCCGGCGGCCAGGTTGCCGCGGATCTCGCTGCCCTGCGGAATGCGCGCCAGGCTGTAGGGCACCGGCTTGCCGCCGATCAGCAGCACCCGCTTGTCGCCCTGCGCGATCTCGGGAACGAACTTCTGCACCATCACCGTGGTGGTGCCGTGGCGGTTCAGCGTCTCGGTGATCGAGCCCAGGTTCAGGCCGTCGGGCCCGACGCGAAAGATGCCCATGCCGCCCATGCCGTCCAGCGGCTTGAGGATGATCTCCTTGTGCTCGGCGTGAAAGCGCTTGATGTCGCTCTCGTCGCGCGTCACCAGCGTGGGGCTGAGGTACTGCGCGAATTCCAGGATGGCGAGCTTCTCGGGGTGGTCGCGCAGGGCGCGCGGCTGGTTGAAGACGCGCGCGCCTTCGCGCCCGGCCTGCTCCAGAAGGTGGGTGGCGTAGAAGTATTCGCTGTCAAACGGCGGGTCCTTGCGCATGATCACCGCATCGAAGTCGGCCAGCGCCTGCGGCCGCTCATGCGGAGGCTGCTGCTGCGCGGTGAACCAGGCGTCGTCTTCGCTGCCGGTCAGCGTGATGTCGCGCACGAAGCCGGTCACGCGGCCACCGCTTTGCCACATCAGGTCTTTCGGTTCGCAGGCGCTGATGGCGTGTCCGCGGCGCTGCGCCTCACGCATCATGGTGAAGGTGCTGTCCTTGTAGGGCTTGAAGGACTCCAGCGGGTCGGCAACAAAGAGGATGTGCATGTCGGTTGGGCGGTGTCAGATGGCGATCTTCGAGCCGAGCTCGACCACCGCATTGTTGGGCAGCTTCAGGAAGTCTGCAGCGCCGCTGGCGTTGCGGTGCATCTGCGCAAACAGCGCCTCGCGCCACGGCGCCATGCCGCCACCCACCGTGGGGATGACCGAATCGCGCGACAGGAAGTAGCTGGTGTTCATCGCATCCAGCGGGCAGCCCTGCTCGCGCAAGGGTGCCAGCGCGCCGGGCAGGTCCGGGTCATCCTTGAAGCCGTAGTGCACTTCGGCCTGCCAGCAGCCGTGGCCCAGATGCTCGAGCCGCAGCCGGTCCGCCAGCGGCACCCACGGCACCTCGTGGTTGCGCACCGTCACGAACAGGTTGTGCTGGTGCAGCACCTTGTTGTGCTTGAGGTTGTGCAGCAGCGCATTGGGCACCGAGCCGATGTCGGTGGTGAGGAACACCGCCGTGCCCTCCACCCGCGCCGGCTCACTCACGAACACCGCATCCAGAAAGCTGCGCAGGTCGATCGACTCGGCCTTCAGCGCATCGTTGAGCAGCTGGCGGCCGCGCTTCCAGGTCATCATCAGCGTGAAGATGGCCGCACCGATCATCAGCGGGAACCAGCCGCCGTCGAGCAGCTTGAGCAGGTTCGACGCGAAGAAGGTGAGATCGATCACGAAAAACGCGCCGGTGGCGGCAACGCACAGCGCCAGCGGGTAACCCCAGCCGTAGCGGATGACGAAGAAGGTCAGCGTGGTGGTGATCAGCATGTCCAGCGTGACCGCAATGCCGTAGGCCGCCGCCAGGTTGCTCGACGAACGGAACATCAGCACCGCCAGCACGATGGCAACGAACAGGCCCCAGTTGACGAACGGGATGTAGATTTGCCCCGTCTCGCGCTCGCTGGTGTGCTCGATGCGCAGGCGCGGCAGGTAGCCAAGCTGGATGACCTGCTTGGTCACGCTGAAGGCGCCGGTGATGAGCGCCTGCGAGGCAATCACCGTGGCGGCGGTGGCCAGCACCACCAGCGGCAGCAGCGCCCAGTCGGGCGCCATGCGGTAGAACGGGTTCTGCACCGCGTCGGGTTGCTCCAGCAGCAGCGCGCCCTGGCCGAAGTAATTGAGCGTGAGCGCCGGCATCACCACGCTGAACCAGGCCAGGCGGATCGGCTTCTTGCCGAAGTGGCCCATGTCGGCGTACAGCGCTTCGGCACCGGTGACGCACAGCACCACCGCACCCAGGATGATGAAGGTGGTGCCTGGTTGCTCAAGCATGAAGCGCAGCGCATGGTGCGGGCTCAGCGCCTCGAGGATTTCCGGGTGACCCGCGATGTGCGGCACGCTCAGCGCCGCAATCGCCGCAAACCACAGCAGCGTGATCGGCCCGAAGAAGCGGCCGATGCCGCCGGTGCCGCGCCGCTGCACCGCAAACAGCGCAAACAGCACCACCAGCGTGAGCGGAATCACCCAGCGCTTGAAGGCGGGCGACACCACCTCCAGGCCCTCGACCGCCGACAATACCGAGATCGCCGGCGTGATGACGCCGTCGCCGTAGAACAGGGCGGTGCCGAAGATGCCGATGCCCAGCAGCACCGCGCGCAGCTGCGGGCGCCTGCGCACCGCCTGCGAGGCCAGCGCCAGCATCGCGATCAGGCCGCCTTCGCCGTGGTTGTCGGCGCGCAGCACCAGCACCACGTACTTCAGCGAGACGATGACCGTCAGCGTCCAGAAGAAGATCGACAGGATGCCGTAGACGTTCGGCACGGTGAACGGCACATGGCCCGAGGCGAACACCTCCTTGAGCGCATACAGCACGCTGGTGCCGATGTCGCCATACACCACGCCCACGGCCCCGAGGGTCAGCGCGGCAAGGGAAGAGCGTTGCGAGGACAAGGTGCGCCGCGCGCCGGCGTGTGCCGGGGCGGCTTCAGAAGCCTGAGACGCCCGAATTGTGCGCCTGCGCGCCGCCGGCCACGGTCACTTCGCCGTCTTATGTTGCAGCGCAGCAACACCGTTGCCGACCGACTCAGTCGAAGTGCTCTGCGTCGGGGTCGGTCGCCTCCAGCTCGTAGGCAGCGGCCACCAGTGCCAGGCGCGCCACCACGCCATACATGTAGAAGCGGTTGGGCGCGCTGGCTCCGGGTTTCACGCCGGGCTGCGGCATCTGCGCGCTTTTCTCGAAGGCCAGCGGCACATACACCGCGCCAGGCGCGTTCAGGCTTTCGTCGATGCCTCGCTCGGCATGGATGCGGTAGAAGCCGCCCACCACATAGCGGTCCATCATGTAGACCACCGGCTCGGCCACCGCCTCGTTGATGCGCTCGGCGGTCAGCACGCCTTCCTGGATGATCACATCGGCCGTGGGCAGCGGCTGGCCCGCCTTGGCCACCTGCGCGAGCTGGGCATCCAGGTCCTTCACGTCGCGCAGCGTCATGATGCCGGTGCCGCGCGCGCTGTCGTCGGCCTTCACCACCACGAACGGCCGCTCGTGGATGCCGTATTCCTTGTACTTGCGGCGCACCTTGGTCAGCAGCGCATCGACATTGGTGCGCAGGCAGTCCAGGCCGGTCTTGTCGGCCAGGTTCACCTCGCCGCACTGGTTGAACATCGGATTGATCAGCCACGGATCGATGCCCAGCAGCTTGCCCACGCGCTTGCACACCTCTTCGTAGCTCGCAAAGTGGCGGCTCTTGCGGCGCACGCTCCAGCCCGCGTGCAGCGGCGGCAGCAGGTACTGCTCGTGCAGGTCTTCCAGGATGCCGGGCGTGCCCGCACTGAGCTCGTTGTTCAGCAGGATGGTGCAGGGGTCGAAGTCCTTCAGGCCCAGCCGCCCGCGGCCACCGCCCTTCTTGCGCACCACCGGCTCGATGGTGATCTGGTCGCCGTCGGGCAGCGTGATCGTCTTGGCCGCCTTGAGCGCCGGGTCGATCGAGCCAAGCCGCACATTGAGGCCCGCCATGTGGAAGATGCGCTGCAGCTGCGCCAGGCTGCTCAGGTAGAAGCTGCTGTGGATGTCGTTCTCGGGAATCACCAGCAGGTTCTTGGCCTCGGGGCAGATCTTCTCGATCGCAGCCATCGCCGCCTGCACCGCCAGCGGCACCATCTCGGGCGTGAGGTTGTTCCAGCCGCCGGGGAACAGGTCGGTGTCCACCGGCGAGAGCTTGAAGCCCGCATTGCGGATGTCCACCGCGCAATAAAACGGCGGCGTGTGCTCCATCCACTCCAGGCGGAACCAGCGCTCGATCGCGGGCATCGACTCCAGGATGCGCTGCTCGAGCTCGTTGATCGGCCCGGTCAGGGCGGTGATGAGGTGCGGGACCATCGGTGGCCTCGTTGAAGACGGTGGAAGGAAACAGGGGAAGGCGGGTGGAAGCTGCGCTCAGCCGCGGACGTCGCCGTCGCCGAGCACCACCCACTTCAGCGAGGTCAGGCCTTCGATGCCGACCGGGCCGCGCGCATGAAACTTGTCGGTGCTGATGCCGATCTCGGCACCCAGCCCGTACTCAAAGCCGTCGGCAAAGCGCGTGCTGGCATTGACCATCACGCTGGCCGAATCCACCTCGCGCAAAAAGCGCTGCGCGTGCATGTGGTCGCGCGTGAGGATGGCATCGGTGTGGTGGCTGCCGTAGCGGTTGATGTGCCCGATGGCTTCGTCGAGCCCCGCCACCACCTTGATGCTGATGATGGGTGCGAGGTATTCCTCGTGCCAGTCCTGCTCGGTCGCATCGGCGATCTTCGCGCCCGCCACGCCCGCGAGGATGGCGCGCGACTCGGCGCAGCAGCGCATCTCCACGCCCTTGGCGGCAAACACCGCGCCGATCTTCGGCAGGAAGTCGGCTGCCACGCCGCGCGCGACCAGCAGGCCTTCGGTGGCGTTGCAGGGGCTGTACTTCTGCGTCTTGGCGTTGTCGGTCACCTTGACCGCCATCGCGATGTCGCACGGGTCATCCACATAGGTGTGGCAGTTGCCGTCGAGGTGCTTGATCACCGGCACCCTGGCCTCGCGGCTGATGCGCTCGATCAGGCCCTTGCCGCCGCGCGGAATCACCACGTCGACGAAATGCGGCATGGTGATGAGCTGGCCCACCGCCTCGCGGTCGGTGGTCTGCACCAGCTGCACCGCCTCGGCCGGCAGGCCGGCGTCGCCGAGTGCCTGCTGCACCAGCCGCGCCAGCGCCTTGTTGGATTCGATCGCCTCCGAGCCGCCACGCAGGATGCAGGCGTTGCCGCTCTTGATCGACAGGCTGGCGGCCTCGATCGTCACGTTGGGGCGGCTCTCGAAGATCATGCCGAACACGCCGATCGGCACGCGCATCTGGCCGACGCGGATGCCGCTGGGCTGCTGGCGCAGGCCGCTGATCTCGCCGATCACGTCGGGCATGGCAGCGAGCTGCTCGCAGCCTTCGGCACAGGTCTCAAGCACCTTGGGCGTGAGCTTCAGGCGGTCGACCATCGGCTCGGCCAGGCCGGCTGCGCGGGCGCGCTCGAGGTCGCGCGCGTTGTCGGTCTGCAGCGCCGCGGCGTGCTCGCGCAGCAGCCGCGCCAGCGCCTTGAGCACGCGGTTGCGCTGCGCCGCCGGCGACGCGGCCATGCGCGCCGAGGCCTGGCGTGCCTGCAGGCCCAGCGTCTGCATGTACTCCGACAGGTTCAGCGCGTTCATGGCCCGATTTTCGCACGGGGGTATGCCGAAGCCCCGCCACCCTGGGCAGCGGGCATGCATTCGCGGCACAGCTCGGTGGCCAGCCGGTGCAGTGCCTGCCACGCATCCGACGGCCAGCCCTCGGCGCGCAGGCCCTTGACGATGCCGTCCACCCGGTGCGCGGCATACAGCAGGTTGTCCAGCGCGGTGGCCGACAGCCGCGGCAGCACGCGCTCGAGCAGCCGCTCGCGCACGCCCCACACCCGCTGCTCGCGCAGCGCCACCGGCAGCGGCCGGCCCTCGGCCACCGCGTCCTTGATGCGCTTGAGCAGCCGAATCTCTTCGGCCAGCGCAAAGTGCACCCGCACCGCGGGCTCGCCCTCGGCCTGCAGGCCGTCGAGCATGCGCTGCACCCGCTCGATCTGACCGGCCAGCGCCGCTTCGGACAGCTTGAAGGCGTCGTAGCGGGCAACGTCCAGCACCGCCGACTCGATCTGCTCGAAGGCCAGTTCACCTGCGGGGTACAGCAGCGCGAGCTTCTGGATTTCTTGATGTGCCGCCAGCAAATTGCCCTCGACCCGATCGGCGAAGAACTGCAGGCTGCGCTCGCCCTCGGCGCCCGACTTCACGCGCTGGCTTTGCTGCGCCAGGCGCTGTGCAATCCACTGCGGCAGCGCAGCGCGCTCGATGGTGTCGATCTGCACCGTCACGCCGAACTGGTCGAGCGCGTTGAACCAGGCGCCCGAGCGGGTGGGCTTGTCCAGCCGCGGCAGCAGCACCAGCGTGAGCGTGCTGTCGTTGTCCTGCGCCGACTGCGCGATCTGCTGCAGCGCGACGCTGCCTTCCTTGCCCGGCTTGCCCGAGGGAATGCGCACCTCGACGATCTGCCGCTCGGCAAACAGGCTCATCGAGCCGCCGGCCGCGAGCACCGCACCCCAGTCGAAATGGGCGCCAGCCACCGTGTGCACCGTGCGTTCGGTGTAGCCCTGCGCACGTGCCGCAGCGCGGATCGCGTCGGCCGCCTCCTGCTGCAACAGGGGTTCGTCGCCGTGCAGCGTGTACAGCGAGCGCAGCCCGCGCTGCAGGTGGGCACCGATCTGCTGGGCGGCAAGCTGCATGCGGGGGCGCTCCGTAGCCGTGGTGCCGTGCGCTACACCGTTCGCAGCGCCGCCAGGCGCCGCATCAGCTGGCGCACCAGATCGGCCTGCATGTCGCGGTACAGCAGCGCCTCTTCGGCCTCCTTGGCCAGCGCCACCGTTTCACTGAAGCTCATGTCGCGCTGCTGCAGCAGCTCGGTGGGTTCCACCAGCTCGCGGCCGTCGCGGCCGCGCAGGCGGAACTGCAGCCGCAGCCGCAGCTGGAACTCGCGCACCTGGCCCGACGCATTGACGCCGGCCACCACCTTCTCGCGCTGTTCGCGCAGCACGTCCAGCGTCACCTCGACATCGCCCGGCTGCTGGGCCGACAGCACCTGCAGCTTGCCGCTGGCCGCCAGCTGGCGCTGCAGCTCCAGCGCCAGCGCCGAGCCCGGCGGCGCGGCAAGGCGGATGCTCTTGAAGGCAAAGTCGGGCGCGGTGCGCAGCTTGAAGCCGCAGCCCGCCAGCACAGCCGCGCTGGCCCAGGCCGCGCCGTGCGCCGCGGCGCGAATCAGCGTGCGGCGCCGTGCATCCATCACACCACCAGGTTGACCAGACGGCCGGGCACCACCACCACCTTTTTGGGTGTCGCACCGTTGGCCTGTTTGGTGAAGGCCTCGCTGGTCACGGCGATCTGCTCGATGGCCGCCTTGTCGGCCGCCGCCGGCACACGGATCGAACCACGCAGCTTGCCGTTGACCTGCAGCATCAGCTCCACCTCGTCTTGCACCAGCGCCGCCTCGTCCACGGCCGGCCATGGCGCATCCAGCAGCTCGCCCACGGCCTGGCTGTAGCCCAGCTCGACCCACAGCGCGTGGGTGATGTGCGGGCAGGCCGGGTACAGCGCACGCAGCAGCACCGAAAAGCCCTCGCACAGCGCGGCCTTGTCCCCATCGCTGCCGTCGGGCTTGAAGCCCTCCAGCGCGTTCAGCAGCTTCATGCAGCCCGACACCACGGTGTTGTATTGCATGCGCTCGTAGTCGTAGCTCACCTGGCGCAGCACCAGGTGCACCTCGCGGCGCAGTACCTTGGCCGCGTCGCGCAGCGCGGCGCCGCCCAGGTTGGTGGCCGTGGCCGCCTTCAGCGCAGCGGCATGCTGCACGCCGAAGGACCACACGCGCTTCAGGAAGCGGTAGCTGCCCTCCACCGCGGCGTCATTCCACTCCAGCGTGGCCTCGGGCGGCGCGGTGAACATGGTGTACAGGCGCGCGGTGTCGGCGCCGTACTTCTCGATCAGGTCCTGCGGGTCGACGCCGTTGTTCTTGGACTTGGACATGGTGCCCACGCCCTCGTAGGTGATGGGCGTGCCGGCAGCCAGGCTGCCCACCGCGTTCTTCAGGCGCGCGCCGGTCACCTTGCCGGACTCATCCATCACCTGCTCGACATCGTGCGGCCAGAAGTACTCGATGCCGCCCTTGTCGCCCTTGCGCGAGTAGATGTGATTCAGCACCATGCCCTGCGTCAGCAGGCGGGTGAAGGGTTCATCCACCTTCACCAGGCCCAGGTCGCGCATCACCTTGGTCCAGAAGCGCGCGTACAGCAGGTGCAGGATGGCGTGCTCGATGCCGCCGATGTACTGGTCCATGCCGCTGCCGCCGGTGGCGGCGTTTGCATCGCGCATCCAGTACTGCGTGCCCTCGGCCACCATCTTCTGGTCATTCGTCGGGTCGCAGTAGCGCATGAAGTACCACGACGAATCGACAAAGGTGTCCATCGTGTCGGTCTCGCGCCGCGCGGGCTTGCCGCAGACCGGGCACGCACACTTCAGGAAGTCCTCGCGCTTGTTCAGCGGGTTGCCGCTGCCGTCGGGCACGCAGTCCTGCGGCAGCACCACCGGCAGGTCCTTTTCGGGCACCGGCACCGCGCCGTGCTCGTCACAGTGGATGATCGGAATCGGCGTGCCCCAGTAGCGCTGGCGGCTGATGCCCCAGTCGCGCAGACGCCAGGTCACCTTCTTCTCGCCCAGGCCCTTGGCCGCCAGGTCGGCCGCGACCGCATTGACGCAGTCCTGGAACTTCAGGCCGTCGTACTTGCCGGAATGGATGGCGATGCCCGGGCCCTTCTCGGCATACCAGTCGTGCCAGCGGCTGGCGTCGAAAGAGAAAGCGGTGTCGGAAGTCGCTGCTCGCGGCAGCTCGACCACCTGTTTGATCGGCAGCCGGTACTTCAGCGCAAACGCAAAGTCGCGCTCGTCATGCGCCGGCACACCCATCACCGCGCCGTCGCCGTAGGACATCAGCACATAGTTGCCCACCCACAGCGGCACCGCCTCGCCGGTCAGCGGGTGCGTGACACTCAGGCCGGTGGGCATGCCTTCCTTTTCTTTCAGCGCGAGCTCGGCCTCGGTGGTGCCGCCCTTCTTGCATTCCTCGATGAAGGCGGCGAGCTTCGCGTTGGACCTGGCGGCATGCGTTGCCAGCGGATGCTCCGGCGCCACGGCGCAGAAGGTCACGCCCATGATGGTGTCGGCGCGGGTGGTGAACACGTACATGCGGCCGCTGCCGATCGGCTGGCCATCCTCACCGCGGACGTCGTGGGTGAACGCAAATCGCACGCCCTCGCTCTTGCCGATCCAGTTCTCCTGCATCAGGCGAACCTTGTCGGGCCAGCCGGTCAGCGTGGCCTTGGGGTTGCCGATCTGCACATGGTCCAGCAGCTCCTGCGCGTAGTCGGTGATCTTCAGGTAGTAGCCCGGGATCTCGCGCTTTTCCACCACCGCGCCGGTGCGCCAGCCCTTGCCGTCGATCACCTGTTCGTTGGCCAGCACCGTCTGGTCCACCGGGTCCCAGTTGACGACCTGGGTCTTGCGGTAGGCCACGCCCTTCTCGAGCATCTTCAGGAACAGCCACTGGTTCCATTTGTAGTAGCTCGCGTCGCAGGTGGCGACCTCGCGGCTCCAGTCGATGGCCAGGCCCATCGCCTGCATCTGCCGCTTCATGTAGGCGATGTTCTCGTAGGTCCACTTCGCAGGCGGTACCCCGTTCTTCAGCGCCGCGTTTTCTGCGGGCAGGCCAAAGGCGTCCCAGCCCATGGGCATGAGCACGTTCCAGCCCTTCATGCGCAGCTGGCGCGTGAGCATGTCGTTGATGGTGTAGTTGCGCACATGGCCCATGTGCAGCTTGCCGCTGGGGTAGGGCAGCATCGAGCAGGCGTAGAACTTCTTCTTGCCAGCGTCTTCGCTCACGCGGTAGGCGTCGCGCGCGGTCCAGTGGGCGTGCGCGGCACGCTCCACATCGGAGGGGTTGTACTTGTCTTGCATGGAATCTCGGCCGGGCGCACGACGGCCCGGAAGCTGCGCGAATTCTAGGCGTTCGCCCCGGGGCGAAGCCCTGGCTGCGCTCAGCGCGCGGTGGCGGCGCCCGGCTCGGCCACGAAGCCGATGCGCGCCAGGCCCGCGGCCTGCGCCGTACCCATCACCTCGACCACCCGGCCGTAGGGCACGCGCTGGTCGGCACGCAGCTGCACCTCGGCCTGCGGATTGCGCTGTGCCGTGACCACCAATTGCGAGCGCAGCTGCTCCAGCGTCACCGGCTGGTCGCGCAGGAACACCTGGCCCTGCGCGTCGATGGACACCGCCACCTCGGCCGGCGTGTCCTGCGCTGCGGCCGCGTCGCTGCGCGGCAGATCCAGCCGGATCGAGCTGGCAAACAGCGGCGCGGTGATGATGAAGATCACCACCAGCACGAGCATCACGTCCACCAGCGGGGTGACGTTGATCTCGCTGAACGGCGACGCGCGTGCGGTGCGCTCGAAGCGGCCGAAGCTCACGCCGACCCCGCCAGCCAGGCGCGCAGGTCGTGCGCAAAGCCTTCGAGGTCGGCCTCGATGCGGTCGATCAGCCGGCCCAGCCAGTTGTAGGCCACCACCGCCGGGATCGCCACCGCCAGTCCGGCAGCGGTCATCACCAGCGCCTCGCCCACCGGGCCGGCAATGCGGTCGATCGTGACGCCGCCGCCCGAGGTCAGGCCGGTCAGCGCGTGGTAGATGCCCCAGACGGTGCCCAGCAGGCCGACGAAGGGCGCGGTGGCGCCGACGGTCGCCAGCAGCACCTGCCCGGCATGCAGCTGTCGCAGCACGCGGTGCAGCGCGTCGCGCAGCTGTCGGGTGATGCGCGCGGCGGCATCGGCCTGCGCATCGAGCGAGCCGGGCGCAGGCGCCGTGGCGGCCTGCACCAGCGGCAGCAGCAGCCCGGCGCGGTCGAAGCCGGCCACACGCTGCTGCGCCTCGGCGAGCGAGGGCGCCTGCCAGAAGGCAGCACAGGCACGCGCCAGGTCGTTGCGGGCGCGGTGCAGCAGCCAGCCCTTCCACAGGATCACCACCCAGCTGGCCACCGACATCGCCAGCAGCAGCCACGCCAGCGCGCGGCTGAGTCCGTCGCCCTGGGTCAGCAGGTCAGAGGCTTGCATCGCACGCGCAGGTCAGCGCAGGCCGAGTACGTCGAACATGTCGAACAGCCCGCTCGTGCGACCCGCAAGAAAGCGCGCGGCGCGCAGGCCGCCTTGCGCATAGGTGGAGCGGCTGGCTGACTTGTGGGTGACCTCGATGCGCTCGCCGGTGCCGGCAAACAGCACGGTGTGGTCGCCCACGATGTCGCCGCCGCGGATGGTCGAGAAGCCGATCGTCGACGGGTCGCGCTCGCCGGTGTGGCCGTAGCGCTCGTACACCGCGCAGTCCTTCAGGTCGCGGCCCAGCGCCTGCGCGATCACCTCGCCCATCTTGAGCGCGGTGCCCGAAGGGGCATCCACCTTGTGGCGGTGGTGCGCCTCGATGATCTCGATGTCGTAGCCGGTGGACAGCGCCTGCGCGGCCATCTGCAGCAGCTTGAGGGTGACGTTCACGCCCACGCTCATGTTGGGCGCCATCACGATGGCGATGTCTTTCGCGGCGGCGTTGATCTCGGCCTTTTGCGCATCCGAAAAACCGGTGGTGCCGATCACCAGGTTGACGCGCTGCGCTCGGCAGGCCGCCAGGTGCGCCATCGTGCCCTCGGGCCGGGTGAAGTCGATCAGCGCGTGCGCACCGGCCAGGCCCGCATGCAGGTCGGCGGTGACCGCCACGCCGCTGGCGTGACCGAGGAAGGCGCAGGCGTCGTTGCCGATGGCCGGGCTCGAGGCGATGTCCAGCGCGCCACTGAGCGCACAGTCGGGCGCCGATCGGATGGCCTCGATCAGCATGTGGCCCATGCGGCCGGAGGCGCCGGCAACGGCAATGCGGTGAACGTCAGGCGCAGCAGCGGTCATGGCGGCAGTCAGCAGGCGTGCAGCCGCTTCAGCGGCCGGGCTCAAGCGGCGGATAGCTGGTGCGCTGCGCTGCACCGGCAGCCGGCGCCTGCGCGGCTGCGGCCTGCGCATCCACCGGATGGCGCGCGGCAAAGGCCTTCAGGCTGTCTTCAGACGCCTCCAGCGGCGGGATCTTGCCCGGCTTGCCGCGCGCGCCGAACTGCGCCACGAATTCGCTTTCGCTGGGCAGTTCGTCGCCTTCGTGCCGCACCAGCGCATCGCCATTGAAAAACACCGACAGGCGGCGCGACTGGCGCGCCTCGCCCGAGCGCTTGAGGGTGAAGACATAGTCCCAGCGGTCGGCGTGGAACACGCTGGTCACCAGCGGCGAGCCCAGCAGGTCACGCACCTGAAGCCGCGTCATGCCGGGCTTGAGCAGCGCCATCTGCTCGCGCGAGACAAAGTTGCCCTGCACCACCTCGACCTGATACGGCGACAGGCGCGAGGCGAAGTTGCGCGTCGCATCGCCCACGGTGCTGCAGGCCGCCAGAGTGGCGCAGGCCGCCAGCAGCGCGGCACGGGCAGAAAAGGCGGCAGGGGTCATGGGAAGCGACAGGCAAAAGAGCCGGGGCGATATGATCAATTCATTGTAGCGGGGGCGTCCCCTCCACCCATGCCTACCATCGACGAGCTCAAGAACACCGGACTGAAGGCGACACAGCCGCGCCTGAAGATCCTGGACGTGTTCCACCGCGGCCGGCTGCGCCACATGACCGCCGAGGACGTGTTCCGCGTGCTGCTCGAAGAGCGCTCGGACATCGGGCTGGCCACGGTGTACCGGGTGCTGATGCAGTTCGAGCAGGCCGGCATCCTCAACCGCAGCAACTTCGAGGGCGGCAAGGCGGTCTACGAGCTCAACGAGGGGCAGCACCACGACCATCTGGTGTGCCTGGACTGCGGCAAGGTCGAAGAGTTCTACGACGCCGAGATCGAACAGCGGCAGCAGGCGGTGGCGCAGACCAAGGGCTTTCGCATCGCAGACCATGCGCTGAGCCTGTACGCCCACTGCACCAAGACGCCCTGCCCCCACCGGCGCTGAACGCCGCCGGCGCCCCTGGCGCAACTGGAACGTGCGGCGCGACGGCTACTCGTCGTCGCCCATCGCCAGGCGCTGGCGCTCGGCGAATTCGGCAAAGGTGTCGATGCCGCGCAGCTGCAAGATGGTGTTGCGCACCGCCGCCTCGACCAGCACGGCGATGTTGCGGCCGGCCACCACCTGCACCACCACCTTGCGCACCGGGATGCCCAGCACGTCCTGCATGAGCGGCTCGGTGGGCATGCGGTCGTATTCGCGCTCCAGCGTCTCGCGGCGCACCAGGTGCACGATCAGCTTGAGCCGCATCTTGCGGCGCACTGCCGTCTCGCCAAAGATCGCGCGGATGTCCAGCAGGCCGATGCCGCGCACTTCCAGCAGGTTGCGCAGCAGGTCGGGGCAGCGGCCTTCGATGGTGGTGTGATTGATGCGGTAGAGGTCCACCGCGTCGTCGGCCACCAGGCCATTGCCGCGCGAAATCAGCTCCAGCCCCAGCTCGCTCTTGCCCAGCCCCGATTCGCCGGTGATCAGCACGCCCAGGCCCAGGATGTCCATGAACACGCCGTGCATCGTGGTGCGCTCGGCAAAGTGCTTGGACAGGTAGGCACGCAGCAGGTCGATGACGAAGGCCGACGGCTCGGGCGTGGAGAACAGCGGGATTTGCGCGCGCTCGCAGAACGACACCAGTGCCTCGGGGGCGGTCTGCCCGTCGGTCAGCACCAGCGCCGGCGGCTCCAGCGTGATGATGCGTGCGATGCGGCGCGCGCAGTCCTCGGGTGTGGCGTTGGTGAAGTAGGCCACCTCGCGCCGGCCCATCACCTGCACCCGGTAGGGGTGGATGTAGTTGAGGTAGCCCACCAGATCGGCGCCGGATCGCGCCTCGCGGATGGCGACCTCGTCAAAGCGGCGCTCCGAGGCGCCCAGGCCGGCCAGCCACTCCCAGCGCAGGCGCGCACGGTGGTCCTCGAACAGGACATCGGCGCTGACGACGGTGGGCTTCATCGGTTCAGGCCCCGGGCATCAGGCAGGCCTCAGCGCATCAGGCGGGCTGGGCCGACTGCCAGGTGGCGATGGCTGAATGCACGGCGGCGGCGTCGCGGGTGGTCTTGATCCGCTCGCGCAGGGCCGAGTCGCTCAGCAGCTCGGCAATTTCCGACAGGATTTCCAGGTGCTTTTGCGTGGCGGCCTCGGGCACCAGCAGGAAGATCAGCAGGCCCACCGGTTGCTCGTCCGGCGCGTCAAAGCCGATCGGCTGGGCCAGCTGGAAGACCGCCGCCATCGGCGACTTCAGGCCCTTGATGCGTCCGTGCGGGATGGCCACGCCATGCCCCAGCCCGGTGGAGCCCAGGCGCTCGCGGGCAAACAGGCTGTCGGTGACCAGCGCGCGGCCCAGGCCGTGCAGGTTCTCGAACAGCAGGCCCACCTCTTCAAACGCCCGCTTCTTGCTGGTGGCTTCGACGTTCACCAGCACTTGTTCGGCCGGCAGGATGGAGGCGAGGCGGTTCATGGCAGGAGCGCGATTATGCACCCGGGAAAACCCGCCCATGGCAGCCCATCGCGAAAAGCCGACACCCGCATTTCAGCCCGCCCGGGCACGAAAAAGCCGCCCGAAGGCGGCTGGATCTGGCCAGAGCGCGCGCCTTACATCAGGCGCTTGGCCGCGCTGTGGTGGTCGCGGATGCGGTCCTTGTGGCGCATCACCTGCCGGTCGAGCTTGTCGACGAGTTCGTCGACGGCGGCGTACAGGTCCTCGTGCGAGCTTTCTGCAAACAGGTCGCTGCCCTTCACATGGATGTTGCATTCGGCGCGTTGCCGTCGTTCCTTCTCCTTTTGCTTCTCCACCGTGAGCAGCACCTTGATGTCCACCACCTGGTCAAAGTGCCGGGTGATCCGATCGAGCTTGGTCTTGACATAGTTGTTCAAGGCCGGGGTCACCTCGAGGTGATGACCGCTGATCGTCAAGTTCATATAGCGCCTCCTTGTGCTCGGGGGTTGACGCCGGGGGGCCCTGAGCGGGAGCCCGCCGGGAAACCTGTGAAAGACGTGGAACGTGAAACCACTATGCGCCCGATGCCGCCGAAATGCAATCGGAAAACCTGAGCCCCGGATCGCATCAGGGCTCGCCTGCGCAATGCTGCGGTGCCATAATTTGCGCTTTCCGATGTTTTGGAGCCCTGCCTTGGAAGCCAGCCCGAGTTGCTAGCTTTCAGCTCCCGCCGCTTGCATGGCGTGGGGTTGAAAGCGCACCCCTACCCCGCCCTGCAATACCCGAACCGGGAGTGAGCACATGCTCAACATCTTCACCCTGGCCAACGGCCGCCTCGTACAGGAAGAGATCGAGTCGCTGGAAGAGCTGTCGCGCTTCCAGCCGATCTGGGTTGACCTCGAATCGCCCACGCTCGAAGAAAAGCGCTGGGTCAAGCAGTACTACGGACTGTCCATCCCGGAAGACGCGATGGACGAGGACATCGAGGAGTCCGCGCGCTTCTACGAAGAGGACAACGGCGAGCTGCACATCCGCAGCGACTTCCTGATCGCCGACGAGGACGAGCCGCGCACCGTGCGCGTGGCCTTCATCCTGAACCAGCACAACGCCGAGCTGAAGAGCCGCGGCGTGCTGTTCTCCATCCACGACGAAGACGTGCCGGTGTTCCGGCTGGTGCGGCTGCGCGCGCGCCGCGCGCCGGGCCTGATCGAAGACGCCAAGGAAGTGCTGCTCAAGCTGTTCGATGCCGACGCCGAGTATTCGGCCGACACGCTGGAGGGCATCTATGACGAGCTCGAGAAGTCGAGCAAGCAGGTGCTGTCGGGCGAGGTGACCGACACGCTGGCCGGCGAGGTGCTGGGCGACATCGCGCGCCAGGAAGACCTGAATGGCCGCATCCGCCGCAACGTGATGGACACGCGCCGCGCGGTCAGCTTCATGATGCGCAGCCGCATGCTCAACACCGAGCAGTTCGAGGAGGCGCGGCAGATCCTGCGCGACATCGAATCGCTGGACAGCCACACCGCCTTCCTGTTCGACAAGATCAACTTCCTGATGGACGCCACCGTCGGCTTCATCAACATCAACCAGAACAAGATCATCAAGATCTTCTCGGTGGCCAGCGTGGCCTTGCTGCCGCCCACGCTGATCGCCAGCATCTACGGCATGAACTTCCAGCACATGCCCGAGCTGTCCAAGGCCTGGGGCTACCCGTTCGCGCTGGCGCTGATGGTGGCGTCGGCGCTGGTGCCGATGTGGTACTTCCGCAAGCGCGGCTGGTTGCGCTGAGGCCGGCGGATCAGGGCCGGCGCAGCCAGGCGTCGATGAGCGCCGCCGAATAGCGGCTGGCCACCGCGCGGATGAAGCGCACGAAGTCCACATGCGCCGCGTCGTCGGCGCGGTCGGAGATGGTGCGCACAGCGGCAAAGGGCACGCCCGCATCAAAGCACACCTGCGCGATCGCCGCACCTTCCATCTCGACGGCCAGCGCATCGGGCCAGTCGCGGCGCAGCGCATCGCTTTCGGTGGCGGTGGCGACGAAGCGGTCACCGCTGAGCACCAGGCCCTGATGCAGTGCGGGTGAATGCAGATTGAATTCGCGCACCGTGTCTTCGCCCAAGGTGCGCGGCGCATCGGCCAGCACCACAGCGGCGGCGCGGGCCAGTTCATCAGACAGCGCAGCGTCGGTGGCAAAGCGCGTCAGGCCATACAGCGGAACCTCGTGGCGCGGGAACAGCGGCGAGGCGTCCATGTCGTGCTGCGCGAACTGCCGCGCCACCACCACATCGCCCACCCGCACGCCCTCGCCCAGGCCGCCGGCCACGCCGGTGAAGACGATGCGGCTTGCCTGGAATCGTTCGATCAGCAGCGTGGCGGTGGTGGCTGCCGCCACCTTGCCGATGCGCGAGAGCACCGCCACCACCTCGTGGCCGTGCAGGTGGCCCACCCAGAATTCGCGGCCGGCGACGACCGTCTTGCGCTCGTCGGGCAGCAGGTCCAGGACGGCAGCCAGTTCCTCGTGCAGGGCCGCGACGATGGCCAGCGTCATCTGCGCGCCCTGCCTGCGGTGGCCTGTGACTCAGCCGCGCAGCGCGCCCAGCACCTCGTCGAGCATCTTCTTCGCGTCGCCGAACAGCATGCGGTTGTTCTCTTTGTAGAACAGCGGGTTGTCCACGCCGGCGTAGCCGCTGGCCATGGAACGCTTCATGACGATGCTGGTCTTGGCCTTCCACACCTCGAGCACCGGCATGCCGGCGATCGGGCTGCTCGGGTCGTCCTGCGCGGCCGGGTTCACGATGTCGTTGGCGCCGATGACGATGGCCACATCGGTGTCGGGGAAGTCCTCGTTGATCTCGTCCATCTCCAGCACGATGTCGTACGGCACCTTGGCCTCGGCCAGCAGCACGTTCATGTGGCCCGGCATGCGGCCAGCCACCGGGTGGATGGCGAAGCGCACATTCACGCCCTTGTCGCGCAGCGTCTTGGTGATGTCGTTGACCGTGTGCTGCGCCTGCGCCACCGCCATGCCGTAGCCCGGCACGATGACCACGTTCTTCGCTTCACGCAGCAGCTCGGCGGTGTCGGCTGCACTCACCGGCACCACCTCGCCCTGCGGCTCGGCAGCACCTGCAGCTGCCTTGGGCGCGGGCGCGCCGCCACCAAAACCGCCGGCGATCACGCTCAGGAACTTGCGGTTCATCGCCGCGCACATGATGTACGACAGGATGGCGCCGCTGGAGCCCACCAGCGCGCCGGTGACGATCAGCAGGTCGTTGCTGAGCATGAAGCCGGTGGCCGCGGCGGCCCAGCCCGAATAGCTGTTGAGCATCGACACCACCACCGGCATGTCGGCGCCACCGATGGCCATCACCATGTGGATGCCGAACAGCAGCGCGATCACCGTCATGATGATCAGCGGCGTCATGCCGTCGGCCACGCTCTTGGCCGCGATGAATTCGCCGCCGAACCAGATCACCACCAGCAGCGCAGCCAGGTTCAGCCAGTGGCGCGCCGGCAGCAGCAGCGGCTTGCCGCCGATCTTGCCGTTGAGCTTGCCGAAGGCAATCAGCGAGCCCGAGAAGGTGACCGCACCGATCAGGATGCCGACGTAGATCTCGACCTCGTGGATGATCTTCTCGGCGCCCTGGTACTGGATGGAGGTATCCACGTAGCTGGCAAAGCCCACCAGGCAGGCGGCCAGGCCCACCAGGCTGTGCATCAGCGCCACCAGTTCGGGCATCTGGGTCATCTTGACCACGCGCGCCGCGTACAGGCCGATGGCACCGCCGAGGGCCAGCGCGCCGGCAATCCAGCCAATGCCCGCCGGGCTCACGCGCGGTCCGAAGATGGTGGCCAGCACCGCGATGCCCATGCCCAGCATGCCGAACAGGTTGCCGCGGCGCGAGGTTTCGGGGTTGGACAGGCCGCCCAGGCTCAGGATGAAGAGGATGGCCGCACCGAGGTAGGCCATGTTGGAGAGGCTTTGGGACATGTTCGTCGCTCCTTGTTGTTGTTCTTGCGCTTACTTGCGGAACATGGCCAGCATGCGGCGCGTGACCGCAAAGCCGCCGAACATGTTGATGGCGGTCAGCACGATGCCAACAAAGGCCAGCCAGCGGATCAGCTCGTCCGGCCGGCCGGTCACGCCTGCGGCGGCAGGCGGCGCGATCTGCACCAGCGCGCCCACCGCGATGATGCTGGAGATGGCGTTGGTCACGCTCATCAGCGGCGTGTGAAGCGCGGGCGTGACGTTCCACACCACCATGTAGCCGATGAAGCAGGCCAGCACGAACACGGTGAAGTGGCCGAGGAAGGCCGCAGGCGCGTAGGCGCCGATGAACCAGAAGGCCACCGCCGCCACCGCGAACAGGATGGCCAGCGTCTTGGCCGGCAGCGGGCCGGTGCTGCCATGTCCATGGCCGCCCTTCTTTTCAGCCGCCGCAGCCACCGGCGCAGCCGCCTTGGGGGCAGGCGTGGCCGCCGGCTTGAGCGGCGGCGCGGGCCAGGTGATGGCGCCGTCCTTGACCACCGTCAGGCCGCGGATCGCGTCGTCGTCCATGTTGACGTTGGCCACGCCGTCCTTGGCCTTGCACAGCTCTTCGGTCAGGCGCAGCAGGTTGGTGCCGTACAGCGTGGAGCTTTGCTTGGCCAGGCGCGAGGCCAGGTCGGTGTAGCCGATGATGGTGACGCCGTGGCGCACCACCGCCTCGCCGGGCACGGTGAGCTCGCAGTTGCCGCCCTGCTCGGCGGCCATGTCCATGATCACGCTGCCGGGCTTCATGGTCTGCACCATCTCGGCGGTGATCAGCCGCGGCGCAGGCTTGCCCGGGATCAGCGCGGTGGTGATGATGATGTCGCACTCCTTGGCCTGCTTGGCGTACATCTCGCGCTGCGCAGCCTGGAAGCCTTCGCTCATCACCTTGGCATAGCCGCCGCCGCCCGAGCCCTCTTCCTCGTAGTCGACCTTGACGAACTCGCCGCCGAGGGACTTGACCTGATCGGCCACCTCAGCACGCGTGTCGTTGGCGCGCACGATGGCGCCCAGGTTGGCCGCCGTGCCGATGGCGGCGAGGCCCGCGACACCGGCGCCGGCGATGAACACCTTGGCCGGCGGGATCTTGCCGGCGGCCGTGATCTGGCCGTTGAAGAAACGGCCGAAGGCGTTGGCCGCCTCGATCACCGCGCGGTAACCGCTGATGCTCGCCATGGAGGTGAGCGCATCCATCTTCTGCGCGCGGGACAGCTGGCGCGGCAGCGAGTCGATCGCAAGCACCGTCAGCCCGCGCGCGGCCATCGCCTGCATGAGCTCGGGGTTCTGCGCTGGCCAGATGAAGCTCACCAGCGTGCTGCCGGGCTTCATCAGCGCGATCTCGTCGGGCGTCGGGGCCCGCACCTTGAAGATCATGTCGGACCCCGCGCAGAGCTCGGCGGCGCTGCCCACGATGCGCGCGCCGGCGGCCTGGTAGGTCTCGTCGCCGAAATTGGCGGCGGCCCCGGCGCCGGTCTCGACGCTGACGCCGAA
>JBDLRH010000145.1:0-22175 GCA_039800165.1 Pseudomonadota bacterium | reverse complement strand
CAGGTGCGCATCATCGAACACGCCGACGTCAAGCGCATGCTGCTGGCGCAAAAGAGTTATGCCGAAGGCGCGCTTGCGCTGGAGCTGTATTGCGCGCGGCTGGTGGATGAGCAGCACACCGGTGACGCTGTGGCGGCGGACGATGCACGGCTGCTGCTCGAGGTGCTGACGCCGATTGCCAAGAGCTGGCCCAGCGAATGGTGCCTGGAGGCCAACAGCCTGGCCATCCAGGTGCACGGCGGCTACGGCTACACCCGCGACTTTCCGGTGGAGCAGTACTGGCGCGACAACCGCCTGAACATGATCCACGAGGGCACGCACGGCATCCAGGCCACCGACCTGCTGGGCCGCAAGGTGCTGATGGAGCAGGGCAAGGGCCTGCAACTGCTGGCCGGGCGCATCAACGCCACCATCGAGCGCGCCATCCAGCGGCCCGACCTTGCTGAATGCGCCAACCGCCTGGGCAAGGCGCTGCAGGACGTGGGCGCCGCCACCAAGGCCGCCTGGGCCACCGGCAACCCGGCCGAAGCGCTGGCCAATGCGGTGCCTTACATGCAGGCCTTCGGCCACACGGTTCTGGCGTGGATCTGGCTGGATGTGATGCTTGCGGTGCCCACCGCGCAGCCGCCAGGGCAAGCAACGGCAGCGCAGCGCGGCCGCATCGCGGCGGGCCGCTACTTCTTCCACTACGAACTGCCCAAGATCAGCGCCTGGCTGGAAGTGGTGCGCAACCGCGACCCGCTGTGCGCCGAGATGACCGAGGATGCCTTCTGAGCGGCGTCGCACGAGAAAGACAAACCCATGACCCCACGCACGATTGAAAAACTCTTCGACCTGAGCGGCCAGACCGCGCTGGTCACCGGCGGCTCGCGCGGGCTGGGCCTGCAGATGGCCCACGCCCTGGGCGAGGCGGGCGCCAAGATCATGCTGAGCTCGCGCAAGGCAGAAGACCTGGAGGAGGCCGCCGCCGAGCTGCAGGCCGCCGGCATCGACGCGCGCTGGATCGCCGCTGATTGCGCCAAGGAAGCCGACATCCGTCGCCTGGCCGACGAGACGCTGCAGCGCATGGGTCAGGTCGACATCCTGGTCAACAACGCGGGCGCGGCCTGGGGGGCGCCGGCCGAGGACCATCCGGTGGAGGCCTGGGACAAGGTGATGAACCTCAACATCCGCGGCTACTTCATCCTGAGCCAGCACATCGCCAAGGCCAGCATGATTCCGCGCTCGCACGGCCGCATCATCAACATCGCAAGCATCGCCGGCCTGGGGGGCAACCCGCCCGAGATGCAGACGATTGCCTACAACACCAGCAAGGGCGCGGTGGTGAACTTCACCCGCGCGCTCGGCGCCGAATGGGGCAAGTACAACATCACCGTCAACGCCATCTGCCCCGGCTTCTTCCCGAGCAAGATGACGCAGGGCACGCTGGCGCGCCTGGGCGAAGAGAAGCTGGCTGCCCACGCGCCGCTGCGCCGCCTGGGCGACGATGAAGACCTCAAGGGCATCACCGTGCTGTTTGCGTCGGACGCCGGCAAGCACATCACCGGCCAGTGGCTGGCGGTGGACGGCGGCGTGAGCGTGGTCACCGGGGGCTGATCGCTTGAGCGAACCGCAAGTGCGCAACGCCCGCCGTGCCATTCCGTTCGGCGCGACGATTCCTTTTGTCGACCACCTGGGCTTTGTGCTCACCGAATTTGGCGATGGCCGCTCGTGTATCGAATACGCGCCGCGCCCCGAGCACATGAACTCGCTGGGCATGACGCACGGTGGCGCGATCATGACGCTGCTGGACGTGACCATGGCCACCGCCTCGCGCAGCATCCAGAACGAACTGGCCGTCATCACCATCGAGATGAAGACCACATTCATGCAGCCCGCGCTGCCGACCGATGGTCAACCGCTGCTGTGCCGCGGCAAGCTGTTGCACCGCACGCGATCGCTCGCTTTTGCCGAAGCCACCCTGTACGGCCCGAACGGTGAGACCTGCGCACACGCAACCGGCACATTCAAATACACCGAACGCAGGGGCTGACCGCTGCCTCCCGCGCATCCTTTTCAATCACCCACCAACACAGGAACCCACACCATGCCGCTCAATCAGCAGATCCTCCTGGACAACCGACCCACCGGCGAGGCCACTGCGGCCAACTTCAAGCTGGTGGAGGTGCAGACCCCGGCGCTGGCCGACGGCCAGGTACTGGTGCGTCACCACTACCTGAGCCTGGACCCGTACATGCGCGGCCGCATGAACGAGAGCAAGAGCTACGCGCAACCGCAGCCGCTGGGCCAGCCGATGATCGGCGGCACGGTGGGCGAGGTGGTCGAGAGCCGCCACCCCAAGTTCGCCATCGGCGACACGGTGGTGGGCATGGGCGGCTGGCAGCAGTACAGCGTGGTGGACGGCAACGCACCCGGCATGCTGCGCAAGGTGGACACCACCCATGTGCCGATCAGCCACTACCTGGGCGCGGTTGGCATGCCGGGCGTGACCGCCTGGTACGGCCTGGTGAAGATCATCGCGCCCAAGGCGGGCGAGACGGTCACGGTGAGCGCGGCCAGCGGTGCGGTGGGCAGCGCCTACGGTGCGCTGGCCAAGGCACGCGGCTGCAGGGTGGTGGGCATTGCCGGCGGCAAGGACAAGTGCGACTACGTCGTCAACGAACTCGGCTTTGATGCCTGCATCGACTACAAGCAGCACGCCGACACGATGTCGCTGTCCAAGGCGCTGAAGGAGGCTTGCCCCAAGGGCATCGACGGCCACTTCGAGAACGTGGGCGGCAAGGTGCTGGACGCGGTGATGCTGCGCACCAATGCCTTTGCACGCATTGCAGTGTGCGGAATGATCGCCGGCTACGACGGCGCACCGCTGCCGATGGCCGCGCCCTCGCTGATCCTGATCAACCGCCTGAAAGTCGAGGGCTTCATCGTCAGCGAGCACATGGAAGTCTGGCCCGAGGCGCTGGCCGAGCTGGGCCAGCTGGTGGGCAGCGGCAAGTTCCGCCCGCGCGAGACGGTGGCCCAGGGCCTGGCCGCGGCGCCCGAGGCCTTCCTCGGCCTGCTCAAGGGCAAGAACTTCGGCAAGCAGCTGGTCAAGCTGATCTGAGCGCAGGGCAGGGTGGCCAAGGTGGCCGAACAGGCCGAGCTGCTGTGGACCTGGGCCCGGCTGGAGGCCCTGTCACCGCTGGATGTGTACGACCTGCTGGCCTTGCGCAGCGAAGTCTTCGTGGTTGAGCAAGCCTGCGTGTTCCAGGACGCCGACGGTGTGGATCGCCAGGCGTTTCACCTGCTGGGCCGCGACACCGCGGGGCGCTTGCTGGCTTGCTTGCGGGTGGTGGATGCCGGCGCCAAATACCCCGAGCCGTCGATCGGGCGCGTGATCACCGCGCCTGAGGCGCGACGCACCGGCCTCGGCCGCGTTCTGATGGCGCAGGGCCTGCTACGCTGCATGCAGGTGTGGCCGGGGCGCGCCGTGCGCATCAGCGCGCAGGCACGGCTCGAGCGCTTCTACCGCGACTTCGGGTTTGTTGCGCAAGGCGCGCCGTACATGGAAGATGGCATTCCCCACCTCGAGATGCTGAGGGCCCCGACATGATCACCACCACCGACCCCGGCGCACCGATGGCGCCCGTCGGCGAAGAGTTCCGCGACGACCTGCGCGCTCCCGGCTGGGCCAATGCGCAGGCGCGCCGCGTGCTCAGTGCGGACGAACTGGCGCCGCTGACCCGGCTGTCGGCAGGGCGCTCCGTGCTGGCCATCGGGCAGACCGCCGCACTCATCGCGCTGGGCATGGGGGTCAGCGTGCAGGGCTGGACCGCGCTGAGCGCTGACGCTGCGGGCACGGCGCTGGGCGGCCGCCTGCTCGGTGCCGTCGTCCTGCTGGCGGGCCTGGTGCTCATTGGCGTGGCGCAGCACGGCATGTTCATCCTGTCGCACGATGCGGCGCATTACCGGCTGTTTGCGCAGCGCAGCCTGAACGACGCGCTGGGCCGCCTGATCGGCATGGCCAGCGGCGTGTCGATGTGCACCTACCGCGTCACGCACCGGTTGCACCACAACAACCTGTACGGGCCGGAAGACCCGGACACCGCCATCCACGGCGGCTACCCGCGCGGTGTGGGCTACCTGTGGCGCAAGCTCGCGGGTGACCTGGCGGGCCTGAACGCGTGGAAGACCTACGCCTACTTCTTCGGTGCGCCCGCCCTCAACGAAGACACACAGCGCGCCATCCGGCCGCTGGACGACACCTCGCCGCAGCTGCGCGCCGATGCGCGGCAGGACCGCATGCTGGTGGTGGCGTTTCACCTGGCTGCGCCGGTGGTGGCCTTTGCACTCGGCGGCGCCATGGGTGTGCTGGCCTGGTTCGGCCTGTGGTTGCTGCCGATGGTGACGGTGCTGCAGCCCATCCTGCGCCTGCGTGCCATCTGCGAACACGGCGCGGTGACGGACCTGGGCTCGCCGCTGACGGCCGCACGCAGCAACCGCACCTGGGGCAGCGCGGGCAACTGGCTGGCGCGCTTGTTCCTGTTCCCGCACCATGTGAACTACCACCTTGAGCACCATCTGTACCCGGCCGTACCGCACTACCGGCTGCCGGCGCTGCACCGCGCGCTGCAGGCCAAGGGCGCGCTGGATGGCGCCGAGGTGCGCGACGTGGCCGACACCCTGAAGCTCATCTTTGCCCCAAGGAGGCCCCGTGGCTGACGCTGCACCCGATGCCGATGCATTGATCCTGCACCACTACGGCACCTCGCCGTTCTCCGAGAAGGTGCGCCTGGTGATGGGCTTCAAGGGCCTGACGTGGAAGTCGGTGACGGTGCCGTCGATCATGCCCAAGCCCGATGTGCTGGCGCTCACCGGCGGTTACCGCAAGACGCCGTTCCTGCAGGTCGGCGCCGACATCTACTGCGACACCGCGCTGATCTGCGAGGTGCTGGAACACCGCCAGCCCGCGCCCACCCTGTACCCACATGCGGTGCGTGGCGCGGCACGGGTGCTGGCCCAGTGGGCCGACCACCAGCTGTTCTGGGCCGCAATGGCCTACAACCTGCAGCCGCGCGGCGCCGCTGCGATGTTTGCCAACCAGCCGCCGGAGGTGGCCAAGGCCTTCGCCGCCGACCGCGGGGCCATGACCACCGGCATGACCCGGCTTCGCCCCGGTGACGCGACAGCGGCCTACCGCAGCTACCTGCGGCGCCTGTCCACCATGGTGGAAGACCAGCCCTTCTTGCTGGGCAGTGCGCCCTGCGTCGCTGACTTCGCGGCCTACCACCCCCTGTGGTTCAGCAGGGTGCGCCTGCCGGTGATGGGTGACATCCTGAACGCCACGCCGGGGGTGCTGGCGTGGATGGACCGCATGGCGGCATTCGGGCACGGCCGCAGTGATGCGCTGACCTCGGCCGAGGCCATCGATGTCGCGCGCAGCAGCCGCCCCGCGCCCCTGGACGGCGAGGCCTTTCAGGATGACCACGGCATCCCCCTTGGCACGCGCGTGACGATCACCGCCGAAAGCTTTGGCCCCGAGCCAACCGAAGGCGAACTCGTGGCCGCCACCCGCACCCGCTACACCCTGCGCCGCACGGATGAGCGCGCGGGCATGCTGCATGTGCATTTCCCCCGCATCGGATTTGTTTTGAAGAAGGCAGACGCATGATTCAGGATTTCAAGGGCAAGACCGCCGTCCTCACCGGCGCAGGCTCTGGCTTCGGGCTGGAGTGCGCGCGCATCGGTGCGCGCCTTGGCATGAACCTGGTGCTGGTCGATGTGCAGCAGGACGCGCTCGACCGCGCCGCGGCAGAGATGACAGCTGCGGGCGCGGAGGTGCTGGCCAGGCAGGTGGACGTATCCAAGGGCGAGCAGATCGAGGCGCTTTCGCGCGAGACGCAGCAGCGCTTTGGCGCGCCGCACTTCATCTTCAACAACGCAGGCGTCGGCGCCGGCGGCCTGGTGTGGGAGAACACGGTGGCCGACTGGGAATGGCTGCTCGGCGTGAACCTGTGGGGCGTGATCCACGGCGTGCGCTGCTTCACGCCGATGATGCTCGAGGCCGCAAAGAAGGACCCGGCGTACCGCGGCCACATCGTCAACACCGCCAGCATGGCGGGCCTGCTGACGCCACCCAACATGGGCATCTACAACGTCACCAAGCACGGCGTGGTGTCGCTCACCGAAACCCTGTACCAGGACCTGAAGCTCGTCACCGACCAGGTCAGTGCCAGCGTGCTGTGCCCGTACTTCGTGCCCACCGGCATCAGCCAGAGCCACCGCAACCGCCCGGGCGACCTGCCGGCGGACAAGCCCACCAAGAGCCAGCTGATCGGCCAGGCGATGAGCGACAAGGCCGTCAGCTCGGGCAAGGTCACTGCCGCCGAGGTGGCGCAAAAGGTGTTTGACGCGATCCGTGCCGACCAGTTCTACATCTACAGCCACCCGCAGGCGCTGGGCAATGTGCAGCAGCGCATGGAAGCGATCGTGATGCAGAAGAACCCGCCCGACCCGTTTGCCGCGCGGCCCGAGATCGGCGCGCAACTGAAGGCGCAGCTGCGCGAAGGTTGACGCCGCACGTTGTGCTTTCGGCCCCGGTGGCAACCGGTGCGCGCACGCCCCTGTGGCACACTCGCGCGCTTTCATTTTCCGCTGTCGTTGTTGATCGGGTGCAATCGTTGCGCCCGAGCGTTTGCGCATGCCATCCATCCTGAGTCAGATCGCCGCCGAGCTCCGCGTCCACGAGCGTCAGGTGCAGGCCGCCGTCGAGCTGCTCGACGGGGGCTCCACCGTTCCCTTCATTGCCCGCTACCGCAAGGAGGCCACCGGCGGCCTCGACGATGTGCAGCTGCGCGAGCTTGAATACCGGCTGGGCTACCTGCGCGAGCTCGAAGACCGCCGCGCGGCCGTCCTGAAGAGCATCGACGAGCAGGGCAAGCTCACGCAGGAGTTGCAGGCGGCCATTGCAGCCGCTGCCACCAAGCAAGACCTGGAAGACCTGTACCTGCCGTACAAGCCCAGGCGCCGCACCAAGGGCCAGATCGCGCGCGAGGCGGGCCTGGAGCCGCTGGCCGACCTGCTGTGGGCCGATCCCGACCGCGTGCCGGCCGATGAGGCACAGGCCTATGTGAAAGCCGAAAAGGGCGAGGGTGGCGAAGACTTCACCACCGTGCCTGCGGTGCTCGACGGTGTGCGCGACATCCTGTCGGAGCGCTGGGCCGAGGATGTGGCGCTGGTGCAGGATATCCGTGAGTGGCTGTGGTCTGAAGGTGTGCTGCGCAGCCGTCTGCTGCCGGGCAAGGATGCCAACCATCCCGACACCGCGAAATTCCGCGATTATTTTGAGTACGACGAGCCGATCGCACGGGTACCGTCGCACCGTGCACTGGCCGTGTTTCGCGGTCGTGCGCTTGAGTTGCTGGATGTGAAGCTGGCCCTGCCGGTGGAGCCCGAGCCCGGCACCCCGTCCATCGCGGAGGGCCGCATCGCGCTGCAGCTGGGCTGGCATCACCAGAACCGTGCGGCAGACGACCTGCTGCGCAAGTGCGTGGCCTGGACCTGGCGCGTCAAGCTCAGCCTCTCCAGCGAGCGTGACTTGTTCACCCGTCTGCGCGAATCGGCCGAGGCGGTGGCGATCAAGGTGTTTGGCGACAACCTGCGCGACCTGCTGCTGGCAGCACCCGCCGGCCCGCGCGTGGTGATGGGGCTGGACCCGGGCATTCGCACCGGCGTGAAGGTGGCGGTGGTGGACGCCACCGGAAAGCTGGTGGACACCGCCACCGTCTACCCGCACGAGCCGCGCCGCGACTGGGACGGCTCGCTTCATTCCCTGGGCCGTCTGTGCGAAAAGCACGGCGTGAACCTGATCGCGATCGGCAACGGCACCGCGAGCCGCGAGACTGACCAGTTGGCTGCCGACCTGATCAAGCAGTTGGCGCGCACCGGCGGACATGCGACGGTCGACAAGGTGGTTGTCAGCGAGGCGGGCGCTTCGGTCTACAGCGCCAGCGAATTTGCCAGCGCCGAGCTGCCCGACATCGATGTGAGCCTGCGCGGTGCGGTCAGCATCGCGCGGCGCGTGCAGGACCCGCTGGCGGAGCTGGTGAAGATCGAACCCAAGGCGATTGGCGTGGGCCAGTACCAGCACGACGTGAACCAGAGCGAGCTGGCGCGGCAGCTGGATGCCGTGGTGGAGGACTGCGTGAACGCGGTCGGGGTGGACCTCAACACCGCCAGCGTGCCGCTGCTGTCGCGCGTGTCCGGGCTCAGCAGCTCGGTGGCGCGCTCGGTGGTGCGCTGGCGCGATGCGAATGGTACCTTCCGCACCCGCAAGCAGCTGCTGGAGGTGACCGGCCTGGGCCCCAAGGCCTTTGAGCAAAGCGCTGGCTTCCTGCGCATTCGCGAAGGCGACGACCCTTTGGATGTGACCGGCGTGCACCCCGAGACCTACCCGCTGGTGCAGAAGATGCTGGAGCGCACCGGCAAGACGGTGCGCGAGCTGATGTGCCGCGCCGAGCTGCTGCGCAGCCTCAAGCCCGAGGCCTATGCCGACGAACGATTTGGCGTGGTGACGGTGCGCGACATCCTGGCCGAGCTCGAGAAGCCGGGCCGTGATCCGCGCCCGGACTTCAAGGTGGCGCGTTTCAACGAGGGCATCAGCGACATCGCCGACCTCAAGCCGGGCATGCTGCTCGAGGGCACGGTCAGCAACGTCGCGGCCTTTGGCGCCTTCGTGGACATCGGTGTGCACCAGGACGGCCTGATCCATGTGAGCCAGCTGAGCGCCCGGTTCGTGCAGGATGCCCACGAGGTGGTGAAGACCGGCGACATCGTCAAGGTACGGGTGCTGGAGGTGGACCTGCCGCGCAAGCGCATCAGCCTGAGCATGAAGCCAGCGGGGCAGGGCGGCGGCGCGGCGCGCGAGGACGCGTCCCACCGCCATGACAGTGGCGGCGGTCGTGGCGTAGCGTCACGCGGCAGCTGGAGTGGTGGAACAGGCCGCAGCCACGTCGGCAATGCAGCTGCCGGGCCGACTGCGATGGCCGATGCCTTCGCAAGGCTGAAGCGCGACTGACACGAGGCAAGGCAGTCATGCAAGCCCTTCGCATCTACGCCGGACCTGTGGCGCTTCGCCAGATCCAGCGCAACGGGCTGCAGCCGGCCGACGTGCGGGTCATTCCAGCCGCAGCGGGCGGCCCGAAGGGGCTGATCCTCGGCGCGATCGACCGCTTCGTCTTTGGCGAGTGGCTGGCCCGCAGCACGCACCCTGTCGATCTGGTCGGTGCCTCGATCGGCGCGTGGCGCATGGCCACCGCCTGCCTGAACGACCCCGTGGCCGCACTGCACCGGCTCGAGCACGACTACATCCACCAGCACTACGAGGTGCCGCCGGGACGCAAGCGGCCCAGTGCCGACCAGGTGAGCGCCGCGTTCGGTGCCGGGCTGGATCAGTTCTACGGAGGCCGCGTGCGCGAGGTGCTGTCGCATCCGCGCTGGCGGCTGCATGTGATGACGTCCCATGGCCGCGGGCTGCTGGCGCGCGAACACCCGGTGGGCACGCCGCTGGGCTACCTGGGCGCGTTCACCAGCAACCTGGTGCACCGGCGTGTGCTCGACGCGTGGCTGGAGCGGGTGGTGTTCTCGGCCCAGGGCGCGTCAGCGCCCCTGGCGCCACCGGTGCCCTTGCCGTTCGGCACGCATGACTACGCCACGCGGCAGGTCGCGCTGACCGAGGCGAACTTTCGCCCGGCGGTGCAAGCCAGTTGCTCGATTCCCTTTGTGCTGCGCGCAGTGCACGACATTCCTGGCGCGCCGCGCGGCGCCTACTGGGACGGTGGCATCACCGACTACCACCTCCACCTCGACTACCAGCCGGGCGAAGGCGGCATCGTGCTGTATCCGCATTTCCAGAAAGCGGTGGTGCCCGGCTGGCTCGACAAGGCGCTGAAGTGGCGACACCGCGCCACGCCCTTTCTGGACCGCATGGTGGTGCTGGCGCCCCGTACCGAATGGGTGGCCACGCTGCCCAACGGCAAGCTGCCCGACCGCACCGACTTCACCCGCTACGGCAACGACCTGGCGTCACGCGTGAAAGTGTGGACGGCTGCAGCATCGGCGGCGCAGCAGCTGGCCGACGAATTTGCGCAGTGGCTGCGCAAGCCCGATCCATCGCAGGTGGAGACGCTGTAGCCGCACGCGGCTGCGGCGTCGGCGCGAAAGCCGCGTCGCGCTGCTGTGCGCTGCGTCAGAGATCGTCACGCAGCGCGTAGGGCAGGGTGTCGATGCGCAACTCGGCGCCCGACGCCGACCCAACGCGAAGGCTGCGGCCATCGGCCGCCGCCACGCTCAGGCAGGCGATCGCATCAAAGCCACCGCGCGTCGCATCCGGTGTTGCTGCAACCAGTGCCACCTCGCCCACCGGTTGCTCCGCGTCCGCGGCATCGAACACCTCGGTGCCCGCTGGCAGCGCCACAGAAGCAGCGGCAGGAATGTGCACCCGGTAGGCGCGCCGCTTGAGCGTGCCGCGGAACTGGCTGCGCGCCACCACCTCCTGGCCGGGGTAGCAACCCTTCTGGAAGTGCACGCCGCCCACCGATTCATAGTTCAGCATTTGCGGCACGAAGGCGTCGACCACCGGCTGGGTCACGCGCGCGACGCCGCTGCGCACCTCGCCCCACAGCCACAGGGGCTCGGGCAGTTCCTGCTGGGTGCCCACTCCAGCCAGCGTCTCGCCAGCGGGCTGGACCCGCATCGCACGCGGCACGCCGTCGGCCGGGTACAGCCGCACCGCATGACCAAGCTGCGCAGCCGCATCGCCACCCGGCAGCGCGGCCAGGGTCCAGGGCGCGGCGTCCGCTTGCCCTGCCGCGCCGGCCAGCGCTGGCACCGCATCGCCCGTCAGGCCCCAAACCGCCAGGTCGGCCGATGCATCACTGAGCTTGACCTTGGCACGCAGCACAAACATCGACAAGCGCTTGAGCGTGGGCGCCAGCAGGTCTGCGCTGCACACCAGCACGATGTCATCTGCCGCACGCTTGAACCCGACAAAGCTGGCGAGCATGCGGCCCTTGGGCGAGCACAGCGCAGCCAGCCGCGCTTGCGTGGGCCCGAGCAATGCAAAGTCGTTGGTGAGCTGGCCGTGCAGGAACTTCGCGGCCTCTTCCCCCTGCGCGCGAATCACACCCAGATGCGAGAGGCGGCACACGCCGCCTGGCAGCGGGTGCGTGGTTGGTGAGGGCAGGGTCTCGGACAGCATGCGTCAATTATCATGGCCCGCGCATGCCCCGCTGGACCCGACTGGCTCTTCTTTCCCTGCTGACGATGCTGCTTGCGGCGGCCGCTGGCATGGGCTGGTGGCTGAACCGGCCGCTGGATCTGGCCACCACGCCGCTGGAACTGGTGATCGAGCCCGGCACGCTGCCGCGCGGTGTGGCCGACGCGGCGGTGGCTGCCGGCGTGCGCACCCGCAGCGAATGGCTCTACCAGTGGTTTCGCTGGTCGGGACAGGCGCGCGACATCAAGGCGGGCAACTATGAGATTGAGGCTGGCACCACGCCGGTGTCGCTGCTGCGCAAGCTCGCGCGCGGAGAAGAGTCATTGCAGGCGGTGACGCTGGTCGAAGGCTGGTCGCTGCGCCAGGTGCGCGCCGCGCTGCGCCGCGAGCCGCACCTCAAGCCCGACACCCAGGCCCTGGACGATGCGCAGCTGATGGCCGCCCTCGGGCGCCCAGGCAGGGCCGCTGAAGGTCGCTTCTTTCCGGACACCTACACCTACGGCAAGGGCGCATCGGATCTGGCCGTACTCAAGCGCGCGATGCATGCGATGGACCGCGAACTGGCCCGCGCCTGGGAACGCCGCGACCCCCGCAGCGTGCTGCGCAGCGCAGAAGAAGCACTGATCCTGGCAAGCATCGTCGAGAAGGAAACCGGCAAACCCGCAGACCGCACGCTGATCTCTGGCGTGTTCCACAACCGGCTGCGCATCGGCATGCCGCTGCAGACCGACCCGACGGTGATCTACGGCATGGGCGAGCGGTTTGACGGCAACCTGCGCCGGCGCGACCTGCAAACCGACACGCCGTGGAACACCTACACCCGCAACGGGCTGCCGCCCACGCCGATCGCGATGCCCGGCCGCGCGGCGCTGCTGGCCGCAGTGCAGCCCGCCGAATCGAAGGCGCTGTATTTCGTGGCGCGCGGCGACGGCAGCTCGCACTTCAGCGAAACGCTGGACGAACACAACCGCGCGGTCGATCGGTATCAGCGTGCGCCGGCCCGGCAGCGCGCCGCCGCGGCAGCGCAGGGCGGCGGCTCCTGAGCGCCTGGACGCCCACACGCCCTATCATTGACCGCATGGTTCCAGGCCTTTTCATCAGCTTCGAAGGCATCGACGGTGCCGGCAAGTCCAGCCACATCGAGGCAGTGGCTGGCCTGTTCCGCGCGCAGGGCCGCGAAGTGGTGGTCACGCGCGAGCCGGGCGGCACCGAACTGGCCGAGAAGCTGCGCGCACTGATCCTGAACGACGCGATGGACCCGCTGACCGAGTCACTGCTTGTGTTTGCGGCGCGGCGCGATCATGTGCAGCGGGTGATCGAGCCGGCGCTCTCGCGCGGCGCGGTGGTGCTGTGTGACCGCTTCACCGACGCCACCTTCGCCTACCAGGGCGGCGGTCGCGGATTCGACCTGCTGGTGCTGGCCACGCTGGAGCAGTGGGTGCAGGGCCGGGGGCAACCGGCCGGCGCCCTGTGCGAGCCGCACATGACCCTGTGGTTCGATCTCGACCCCGGCATCGCGGCGCAGCGCCTGGCAGGCGCGCGCGTGCCCGACCGCTTCGAATCGCAGCCCGCGGCGTTCTTTGCCGCGGTGCGCGAGGGCTATGCCGCGCGGGCGCAGGCCGCACCGCAGCGCTTTGTGCGGCTGGACGCCGCGCAGGAACGCCACAAGGTCTGGCAGCAGATCACCAGCGCGCTGGTGCGTCGCGGCTGGCTGGCGATCATGGTCTCTGCCACCGGTGGCGGCAATGCCATCCGCGCGGGCAGCTGAGTGGCATCGCCTGTTGGGTCCTCACTGCACTCCTGGCTCCGCCCCTGACTCCACACCTGGCTTCGCGCATGCCCGCAGACGCTGAATCTTCCGCGCCGGTGCTCCCAGTGCCGCAGACCCCGCCGATGCCGTGGGTGGCGCGCCAGCGCGAGTCACTGGCCGCGAAGCCCGGCCATGCCTGGCTGCTGCAAGGCGCCGCGGGCCTGGGCCAGTACGAACTGGCGATCGAACTTGCCGCAAGCTGGTTGTGCGAAGCGCCGGGGACAAAGCCGTGTGGCCAGTGCCCGAGCTGCCATGGCATTGCGGTGCGCACCCACGCCGACCTGTGCGTGCTGATGCCGGAGGTCACGCTGATCGAGCGCGGCTGGCCGCTCGATGAGAAAGCGCAGAAGGACATCGACGAGAAAGACCGCAAGCCCAGCCGCGAAATCCGTGTGGAGGCGGTGCGCGAGGCGCTGGAGTTTGCGCAGCGCACCAGCGGGCGAGGGCAGGGCAAGGTGATCGTGGTCTATCCGGCCGAGCGGCTCAACACGGTGTCGGCCAACGCGCTGCTCAAGACGCTGGAAGAGCCGCCCGGCGGTGCACAGGGCACACGCTTCATTCTGGCCAGCGAGGCGGCGCATCTGCTGTTGCCCACGCTGCGCAGTCGCTGCCTGACGCACACGATGGCCTGGCCCGATGCCTCCGAGGCGCTGGCGTGGCTGGGCGCGCACGGCATGCCTGCTGCCGAAGCCGCGACCCTGCTGCGTGCAGCGGGCGGGCGGCCGCAAGCCGCGCTGGATCTGGCCGCCATGGGCTGCAACGCGCAGGCATGGAAGCGGCTGCCGCAAGCGCTCGCGCGTGGAGAGGTTGCCGCGCTGGGCGGCTGGCCCGCCGCCCGCGCGCTCGATGCGATGCAGAAGCTGTGCCACGACCTGATGGCGCGCCAGGCGGGTGCGCCGCCGCGCTTCTTCGAAGCCGCCGACCTGCCGCCGCTCAGCCAGCGTGCGCCGCTGTCAGCCTGGTCGGCTGAACTGCAAGCCGCAGCGCGTGCGGTGGAACACCCGGTGCAGGCTGGCCTGCAACTCGAGGCCTGGGTGTCGCGTGCACGCCGCGTGCTGCGGCCGCCAACCCGCACCGGCGCTGTGTAGTTGGCTTACACTCGAATGCACATGCCCGCATCGCACACCGCCACCCAACGGCCCAGCGTCATCCAGCTCGCCATCAAGGAGCGTGCGGCCCTTTACGCGGCCTATATCCCGGCGTTCAGCTCCGGCGGCCTGTTCATCCCGACCACCCGCGACTACAAGATCGGCGACGACGTGTATGTGCTGCTGACGCTGCCCGACGATGCCACGCGGCATCCGGTGGCAGGCAAGGTGGCCTGGATCACGCCGCAGCGCAGCACCGGCAACCGCTCGCAGGGCGTGGGCATCCAGTTCCCGTCCGACGACAAGTCGCGCCAGCTCAAGGTCAAGATCGAGCAGTCGCTCGGTGGCCTGCTGGCAGCTGACCGCCCCACCCAGACGCTCTGAGCGCCGCTGCAGCGGCGCGGCGTGCGCATGCCCCCGCAGCCCTGACGCGGGCCCGCTCAAGGCATCATTGCGGCCATGTTCGTTGATTCCCATTGTCACTTGAGCTTTCCCGGGCTGGCCGAGCGGCTGCCCGAGGTGCTGTCTGCGATGCGCGACGCGCAGGTCGACCGCGCCCTGTGCATCTGCACCACGATGGAAGAATTTGCCGAGGTGCACCGACTGGCCCTCGACCATCCGCACCTGTGGGCCACGGTGGGCGTGCACCCGGACACCGAAGGCCTGACCGAGCCCGCCGTCGGCGACCTGATCGCGCGTGCCGCCTTGCCCAGGGTGGTGGCCATCGGCGAAACCGGTCTGGATTACTACCAGATGGACGAGCGCAAGGGCGGGCGCAGCGTGGCCGACATGGAGTGGCAGCGCGAGCGCTTTCGCACGCACATCCGCGCGGCGCGTGCCTGCGGCAAGCCGCTGGTGATCCATACCCGGGCAGCCTCTGCGGACACGCTGGCCATCCTGCGCGAGGAGGGCGAGGACGGGGGGCGGGGCAGTGCGGGCGGGGTGTTCCACTGCTTCACCGAAACGGCCGAGGTGGCCCGCGCGGCGCTCGACCTCGGGTTTTTCATCTCCTTTTCCGGCATCCTGACCTTCCGTAACGCGTCCGACTTGCGCGACGTGGCGGCCTGGGTGCCGCTGGAGCGGCTCCTGATCGAAACCGACAGCCCGTACCTGGCGCCGGTGCCATACCGCGGCAAGACCAACATGCCGGCCTATGTGCCGCATGTGGCGCGCCAGATCGCCGAGTTGCGCGGCATGGCAGTCGAGGCGGTGGCCGAGGTCACCAGCCGCAATTTCGAGCGGCTGTTCGGCATCCCGAAGCAGGGGGACTCGACATGAGAAATTACTTTAAGTATCTGCTTTCGTGCATTGTCAGCATTGGGTTTTTTTCGGTCAACGCCGGGTCCTATGAAGACTTTTTTGCGGCCATCCGCAAGGATGACGCCCAGGCCATCACGAGCCTGATCCAGCGCGGTTTCGAGCCCAATACGCCCGACCCGGACGGGCTCCATCCGCTGATGCTGGCGGTGCAGCTCGACTCCCTGAAGGCGGCGCGGGCGCTGGCGGTAGCGCCGCGGATGCGCCTGGATGCGCGCAATCCACACGACGAGACGCCGCTGATGCTGGCCTCGCTGCGCGGCCACACCGAGCTGGCGCGCGAGCTGATCGCCCGGCAGGCCGACGTCAACAAGACGGGCTGGACCCCCTTGCACTACGCCGCCACCCGTGGCCATCTGGACATCATGCGCATGCTGCTGGAGGCACACGCCTACATTGACGCCGAGTCGCCCAACGGCACCACGCCGCTGATGATGGCCGCCCACTACGGCACGCCGCAGGCGGTGCGCCTGCTGCTCGACGAGGGCGCCGACCCGACCCTCAAGAACCAGCTGGGCCTGAGCGCCATCGACTTTGCCCAGCGAGCCAACCGCGCCGACGTTGCGGCGGCGATCGCGGCCGCCATTCGGCAGCGCTCGGGCAAGGGCACCTGGTAAGGCGCCTCCTGGCGGGCCAAAGGGGCCGCTGCCAGGCTGTTTCGTTGCATGAAGCAGACACATGCCTATCTGTCTAAGTATATTTAGACATTTGTATTTGTGTATTGGACAGACGTGTATTAGATTCGACCGAACCACCTTCGGGAGATCGAATGATTTCGAGCAAGGACTTGATGGAGCGCGCGGGCATCTCGCGGGCCACATTGAACAACTACATCGCACTTGGACTGCTGTCCAAGCCTGAGCTTCGCTCGTCGGATCCCGCCGGCTCCCCGGACATGTCGGGGGCGCGGGTGCTGGGTTACTTCCCGGACGACGCGGTCGAGCGGCTTGCGCGCATCCGCGAACTCAAGGCCTCGGGCTGGTCGATGGCGCAGATCGCCGCATCCATGGCTTCAGCCGCTGCAGCGCCGACACCGGGCGCAGGCGGCCACGTGAGCTTGCCGGCCACGCGGAGTGGCAGCCAAGCGCATGCGGCCTCGGGCGCCGCGTCGCCCGCGGTGGCCATCGCGCGTGGGGCCGTGCCCGCTGCGACCGGCCAAGCCCTGTCGGGCGCAGACGCGCCCCTGCAGCTCACGCTGGACGACGTGCGCCAGCCTGCCTACATGCTCAACCATTCGCTTGAGCTGACCTGGTTCAACGAGGCCGCGCGCAGCGAGCTGCTGGGGAACTTCGAGCGGCTGCCCGCCGGCCATGCCGAGCGCAATGTGCTGCCGATGATCGCCGCGCTGCCCGAGCGGGCGGGGGCGGTTCGACGGGACGAGCTGCTGCGCGCCCACGTGCAGCTGGCGCGTGCGCGGCTGTCACGCGCCGACCTGCTGGCCACGCTGCGCGGGCAGTCGCCCGAGCTCCTGCAGCAAGTGGCCCAGATCTACGACGAATGCCCCGGGGCGCCGCAGCCGCTGCGCGACCTGCCTGCAGCGGCCGCCATCCCCTTCGAGCGGGTGCGCGCCGACGGCAGTGTGTCGCGCTGCCAGCTGGTGACGAGCAGCTTCCGCGAGGGCACGCTCATCATCTGCGTCGATGACGACGGGCTGGACGAGACCCTGCTGCAGTTCCTGGCGCGGCGCGACCTGATGATCCGCCAGCTGTTGCGCAAGCGGCTGCCGGTGTTCACGCCCCTGGCGGTGCTTGTGGCCGACCTGCAGGGCTCCACCCGCATCTGCTCGGAGCTTCCGCCCGAGGAGTACTTTGAGCTGATCAACGAGATGCGCACGGCCATGGACCCGATCTTTCGGGCGCACGGTGCCACCCACGGCAAGCACGTGGGCGACGGCATGCTGTACTTCTTCTTCCCGCAGCCCGACAGCCACTATGTGTTCAATGCCTTGCGCTGCGCACACGAAATACGTGAGGAGATGCGACGCCTGAGCCAGCGCTGGGCGCTGCGCAAGGGCTGGTTCAACGAACTGCTGCTGAACATGGCGGTGCACGAGGGTACCGAGTGGCTGGGCACCTTCCAGACCGCGACCTCGGTCGAGTTTGCGGTGCTGGGCGACACCATCAACCAGGCCGCCCGCCTCGGCGAGTTTGCACGCCACGGCACGGTGTGGGCCACCAAGTCGCTGATCGGCAAGCTGTCGGCAGACGAGCGTGCGCGGGTGCAGTTTGGCGTGAGCCGCTGCCACCCCGACGGCCGCGAGGTGTTCGTCGAGCGCACCTTTGCGCAGATTGGCACGCTGGCCGCAGCCGACGCCGGCGGCAAGCTGGGCGATGTGGCCCAGATGGCGGTGGCCGAGGTGCGTTCGGTGCAGGCGCCGGGTCAGGGGGCCTGAGGCTCCGTGGGAGCATTTCTGACGGCATCCCTGCATTACTTAACATAATATACATCGTATATTTAAAAGAGATGCCGAAGACATGCCAGTGAGCGAGGTCCTGGCCGCCAACCGCGACCCCGAGGCCGTGCAGCTGGCCCAAGCGCTCGGACCGCGGATCCGCCTGGGCACCTCGTCATGGAACTTCCCGGGCTGGGCCGACCTGGTCTGGGACCGCAAATACGCCGAGTCGGCCTTGTCCAGGCACGGACTGACCGCATACGCGCAGCACCCGTTGCTGCGCACCGTGAGCCTGGACCGGGCGTTCTACCGGCCGCTCAGCGCCTCGGACTACGCGCGCTATGCCGCCCAGGTGCCCGACGACTTCCGCTTGCTGGTGAAGGCGCCTGCGTTGGTGACCGATGCGCTGGTGCGCGCCGAATCGGGCCGCGGCATGCAGCCCAATCCGGCGTTCCTCGACCCGGACACCGCCTGGTCGGCCTGCGCGCAGCCGCTGATCGACGGACTGGGTGGCCGGCTGGGCGTGCTGGTGCTGCAGATCAGCCCCCTGCCCGCACGCTGGACATCGCAGCATGGCCACGCCTTCATCGAGCGGCTGCATCCGTTGCTTGAGCGGCTGTCGGCCCTGCGCAGCGCCATCCCGCACGCCCACGTGGCGCTGGAGGTGCGCAACCCCGCCCTGGTGGCGCGGCCGCTGGCCGAGGCGCTGAAGGCACACGGTGCGCTGTACTGCCTGGGGCTGCACGCCAAGATGCCGCCCATCGGCGAGCAACTGCCGATGCTGCGCGCCCTGTGGCCGGGCCCGCTGGTGTGCCGCTGGAGCCTGCATTCGCGCCACGGCGCCTACGGCTACGAAGACGCCAAGGCGCAATACGCGCCGTTCAACCGCATCGTCGATGCCGATCTGCACACCCGCAGCACACTTGCCAAAGTGATGGCTGCCACCGCGCAGGCGGGCTTCGACGTCTACGTGACGATCAACAACAAGGCCGAGGGATCGGCGCCGCTGTCGGTGCGTGAACTCGCACGCGAGGCCGCTCAGCGGCTGGCGTGACCCCAGACGATCAGCGCGTCGCGGCCTTCGGCCAGCACATCCACCTTGGCTCCGATTGGAAGCACCACTTTGGTGGGAACATGGCCGAACGGCAGGCCTTCCAGCACCGGCACACGCGCCTTGCGCAGCAGTTCCTGCATCCGCTCGGCAACGCTGCGCATGCCAAAGCCGCGGTCGTAGCCGGGCACCGCCTTCCAGCGGGTGAACTGCCCTAGCACCACCGCTTTCTGCCGCGCCAGCACGCCGGCGTGCAGCAGTTGCGTCAGCATGCGCTCGACGCGGTAGGGATGCTCGCCCACATCCTCGAGGAACAGCACGCCTCGATCGACCTGCGCAAACCACGGAGTGCCCAGCAGGCTGAGCAGCACCGTGAGGTTGCCGCCCCACAGCGTTGCATCGCGCACATGCAGGCGGCCCTGCCGCGCGCCCGGCAAGCCGGCAGCATCCACATGGCGCGGCAGCATCCACCCTGCCCCCTCGCCCTGCCCTTGCACCAGGTCGTCGAAGCACGCCAGCATGATGTCGTCGGGCTCGCCGGCCACGCCAAAGTCTTCGCCGACCGACGGACCGGCCCAGGTGATGCGCCCGCTGCGTGCGAGCACCGCTGTCTGAAATGCGGTGAAGTCGCTCAGGCCGACAAACTGCGTGCCGCGGTCGATGGCCTTGGCAATCGCCGGGTAGCGCAGTTCGCCCAGGATGCGCGTGAGGCCGTAGCCGCCGCGGGTGGTCAGCACGATGTCGGCACCGCTGGCGGCCGCGCGGTGCAGGGCAGCCACGCGCGTGGCGTCGTCTCCGGCAAAGCGCATGTGCTGGGTCAGCGCGTCGGCATCCACCTCGACTTCGTGGCCCAGACCCTGCAGCCGCTTGATGCCGCGGCGCAGCGCCGCCTTGTCGAGCACGGCGCTGGAGGGCGAGACCAGGTAAATGTGGGCCATGGGTGTGTGGCTGGGTGTGTGGCTGATGTGTGCAACAGGGCGATGAGCCGGGTTCAGGCCTTGAAGTATTCCACCGCCGCCTGCGCGATCGGCTCGCCGTGCTCCTGGACGAAGTGGCCCGCCTGCGGCAACACCATCGGCTCCGGGCAACCGCGGATCTGTGCGCGCAGGGCCTGCATCACCGGCAGGCCGAGCACCGGGTCTTGCGCGCCCACCGCCATCAGCGTCTGGCCGGTCCATTGTGTGCGCCAGAACTCGCGCGCGCGGCGCGACACGTCGGCGCCATCGGCATCCGGCGCGTCCGGCACCATGGGTGGAAAGGCGCGCAGCGCCGCACGGTGGCCCTTGTCGGGGAACGGCGCGTCGTAGGCGGCGCATTCCTCGGGCGACATCTGTGGATTGCCGCGCGCGAACAGCCGGCCCACGCCGAACTCGGGGTTCTTGGCGCACATCTCGCGCCAGGCGATGAAGCCCGGGCTCAATGGTGCGTCGCCGGTCCCCAGCGTGGTGTTCATCACCAGCAGCCCGCGATAGCGCGATGGCGCTTCCATCGGCAACGTCAGGCCGAAGATGCCGCCCCAGTCCTGCACCACCAGCACCACGCGCTGCAGGTCGAGCCGCTCGATGAACTCCAGCAGCACCTGCCGATGGAATGTGAAGCTGTGCGCGTTGTCCTTCTTGGGCTTGTCGCTCTTGCCAAAGCCAATCAGGTCAGGCGCGACCACGCGATGGCCCGCCTGCGTGAACACCGGAATCATCTTGCGGTACAGGTAGCTCCAGGCCGGGTTGCCGTGCAGGCACAGCCAGGTGAGGGGCGCATCGGCGGGCCCTTCGTCCAGGTAGTGCAGGCGCAGGCCGCTCAGCGCCGGCAAGTCACTGAGGTGGTGTGGCGCCCACGGGTAGCCCGGCAGTGCGGCAAAGCGATCGTCGGGCGTGCGCAAGGCGTCGTCGCGCAGCGGTTGAGAAGACATGCGGTGGGCCTCGCGGCGGTCTCGGAAGAAATCGGTCAGCGCCGCGGCGCACTCGTCGCTCAGCACCCCACCCTGTACGGTTGTTTGGTGGTTGAGCTGCGTATTGGCAAACAGGTTCATCACCGAGCCGGCGGCACCGGTGCGCGGCTCGGGTGCGCCAAACACCACGCGTCCGATGCGCGCATGCAGCATGGCACCCACACACATCGCGCAGGGCTCCAGCGTCACATACAGCGTGCAGCCCTCCATGCGGTAGTTGCCCAGCCGCTGCGCCGCCGCCCGCAAGGCCACGATTTCGGCATGCGCGGTGGGATCATGTGACGCCACGGGCTGGTTGTGCCCGGTGCCAATCACCTCTGCGCCTGCCGCCACGACGACCGCACCGACAGGCACTTCGCCTAAGCCCGCACCGCACCGGGCCTGCGCGAGCGCCAGGCGCATGAAGTGCGCGTCGTCCGGCATCACTCCCACTCGATCGTCGCAGGGGGCTTGGAGCTCACGTCGTAGGTCACGCGGTTGATGCCGCGCACCTCGTTGATGATGCGGCCCGACACGCGCTTGAGAAGGCTGTAGGGCAGCTCGGCCCAGTCGGCGGTCATGAAGTCGCTGGTCTGAACCGCGCGCAGCGCCACCACATAGTCGTAGGTGCGGCCGTCACCCATCACGCCGACGCTCTTGACCGGCAGGAACACGGTGAAGGCCTGGCTGGTCAATTCGTACCACGTCTTGCCGCTGTGCGGCTCGATGGTGGAGCGCAATTCCTCGATGAAGATCGCATCCGCCCGGCGCAGCAGGTCGGCGTATTCCTTCTTCACCTCACCCAGGATGCGCACGCCCAGCCCCGGGCCCGGGAACGGGTGGCGATACACCATGTCGTGCGGCAGGCCAAGCGCGACGCCAAGCTCACGCACCTCGTCCTTGAACAGGTCGCGCAGCGGCTCCAGCAGCTTCAGGCCCAGCTGCTCGGGCAGGCCGCCCACGTTGTGGTGGCTCTTGATGGTGACAGCCTTCTTGCTCTTGGCGCCACCAGACTCGATGACGTCCGGGTAGATGGTGCCCTGCGCAAGAAAGGTGGCTCCTTTGTGGCCACCGGTGCCCGCCTTCAGCCTGGCGGCCTCGGCCTTGAACACATCGACGAAGAGCCGGCCGATGATCTTGCGCTTTTGCTCCGGGTCGCTCACGCCTTTGAGCTCACCGAGGAACAGGTCGCTGGCATCGACGCGGATCACGCGTGCGTGCAGCTTGCCCGCGAACATGTCCATCACCATGTCGCCCTCGTTCAGGCGCAGCAGGCCGTGGTCGACAAACACGCAGGTCAGCCGGTCACCGATGGCGCGGTGGATGAGCGCAGCCG
>JBDLRH010000144.1:0-7968 GCA_039800165.1 Pseudomonadota bacterium | reverse complement strand
ACATCGACGTCGACCCGATCAAGAAGGACTTTCCGATGTGGGGCTTTGCCAGCGACCGCCGCTGGCAGGCCGACTGCGCGCTGGCGCTGCGCGACATCCACGACGCGGTGCTGTCGCTGGCCGACGACGCCTTTCGCGCGCGTGTGGCGCAGCGCATGGCGGCGTGGCCGGCTGCCAATGCCGAGCGCGCACGCCGCGTGGCCGCACTGGCGGCCCAGCCCGGTGACCCCGATGCACTGGACGCCGCCTGGGTGTGCAACGTGATCGGCCGCCACCTGCGCGCGCACGACGTGCTGATCAACGAAGGTATCCGCAACGCGCCGCATGTGTTTGCGCAGATGCCGCGCAGCCAGCCGCTCACGCTGCTGGGCGGGCCGGGCGGCGGGCTCGGCTACAGCGCGGGCATGGCGCTGGGCGCGCGGCTCGCGCTCGGCGAGGCCGGCAGCGATGCGCGCGTGGTGCATGTGCAGGGCGACGGCGGCTTTCACTTCTCCACGCCCTCCTCGGTGTATGCGGTCGCGCAGCAGTACCGGCTGCCGATCCTGAGCGTGGTGCTCGACAACGGCGGCTGGCAGGCGGTCAAGGAGGCGGTGCTGCGGGTGCACCCCGGCGGGCCTGCAGCGCAGTCCGGCCAGTTCCATGCGCATCTGCGCGGCGAGCAGCGCCGCTTCGAGCAGGTGGCGCAGGCCTTCGGCGGCCACGGCGAGCGCGTCACCCGCGCCGAAGACCTGGAACCGGCTCTCCAGCGCTGCCTGGCCGCGCTCGATGCCGGCCGCGCCGCGGTGCTGGTGGCATCCATCCGCAAGTTCTGAACAACACCCCCAAGGAGACACCTCATGGCTTCTTCCCGCATGCATCGCCGCACCGCACTCAGTGCGTTAGGCGCGCTCGGTGCCACCGCCCTCGCACCGCTGCTTGCCCACGCGCAAGCCGCCTGGCCCAACAAGGCGGTGCGGATCGTCGTGCCCTATGCGCCCGGCGGCGCCAACGACATCCTCGCGCGGGTGATGGCCGAGAAGCTGGCGCCCGCGCTCGGCCAGCCGGTGTTGGTGGAAAACAAGGCCGGCGCCGGCGCGGTGGTCGGCACCGACTTCGTGGCCAAGGCCGCGCCCGACGGCTACACCTTGCTGATGGCCGCCAGCGGGCCGATCGTCTTCAACCCGGCGCTGATGGCCACGCTGTCGTATTCGCCCACGCGCGACCTCGCGCCGATCTCGATGGTGGGCTCGTTCCCCACCATCCTTGCGGTGCGCGAAGATTTTCCGGCGCGCACCTTTGCCGAGCTGGTGGCGTATTCCAAAGCCAATGCCGACAAGACGGCGTACTCGTATCCGTCGGCGTCGTTCCAGCTGGTGATGGAACTGGTGAAGCAGCGCACCGGCCTGCGCGCCCTGAACGTGCCGTATCAGGGCAGCGCGCCGTCGATCAATGCGGTGATGACCGGCGAGGTGCAGATGACGATGATCGACTCGGGCCCGATTGCCGCGCTGCTGAAGGCCGGCAAGCTGCGCGCACTGGCGGTCACTTCCGAGCAGCGCATGGCCAGCTACCCGACCGTGCCCACACTCAAGGAGCAGGGCGTGGACATCGCGGTGAACTTCTGGAGCGGCCTGCTGGCCCCCGCCGGCACGCCCGCGCCGGTGCTGGCGCGGCTGCAGCAGGAGGCCGCGCGCATCATGGCGCTGCCCGATGTGGTGGAGCGGCTGAACAAGCTCGACATCCGCCCGGTGGGCGGCAGCAGCGCCGACTTCGGCCGCACCATCGCGCAAGAGATCGAGATGTGGACGCAGCTTGCGCGCGCCAACAACATCAAGATCAACTGATTGCCGGCCCGATGAACGCCACGGGCACGGCCAGCCCCCGCATCGCCATTGCCGGCGCCGGCATCGGCGGGCTGTGCACTGCCCTCGCGTTGCTGCAGCGCGGCTTTGCGGTGGATGTGTACGAGCAGGCCAGCCAGCTTGGTGAGGTGGGTGCCGGCCTGCAGCTCTCGCCCAACGGCACGCGGGTGCTGCGCGCGCTGGGCCTGGAGGCCGCGCTGGCGCCGCTGGTGTGCGAGGCCGCGCGTAAGGAGGTGCGGCACTACGCCAGCGGGCGGCGCTGGAAGCTGTTCGACCTGGGCGCCGACTGCCGCGCGCGCTTCGGGGCGCCGTACTGGATGGTGCACCGCGGCGACCTGCACCGCGTGCTGCTCGATGCGGTGCGCGCTGCCGCGCCGCGCGCCATCCGGCTGCATGCGCGGGTAGTGCGGGCGCAAACGCAGAACACCGGCGTGCGCATCACCCTGGCCGACGGCACGCTGCAATACGCCGATGCGCTGATTGCCTGCGACGGCGTGCACTCGGCGCTGCGCCAGCAGCTGCTGGGCGAAGACCGCGCGCGCTTCACCGGCCTGCTGGCCTGGCGCGGGCTGGTGCCGATGCAGGCGCTGCCCGCGCACCTGCGCATGGCCCCGGGCGAGGCGGTGGGCACCAACTGGGTGGGCCCGGGCGCGCACGTCATCACCTACCCGCTGCGCGGCGGCGCGCTGATGAATGTGGTGGGCATCGTCGAGCGCAGCGACTGGCAGGGCGAGTCGTGGACGCAGGCCGGCAGCGCCGATGAACTGCTGCGCGACTTTGCCGGCTGGCACGACGACGTGCAGACGCTCATGCGCGCCATCGCGCAGCCCTTCAAGTGGGCGCTGCTCGGCCGCACACCGCGCACCGGCTGGGCGCAGGGCCGCGTGTGCCTGCTGGGTGATGCCGCGCACCCCACGCTGCCCTTTCTGGCGCAGGGTGCCAACATGGCGCTGGAAGACGCCGCCGCGATGGCACAGTGCCTGGCGCCCTGCCTGCGGCAACCGGCTGGCCTGGCCGAGGCACTGCAACGCTTCGAGGCACTGCGCTGGCAGCGCACCGCCGACATCGTCAACCGCTCGGCCGACAACGCCGCGCGATTCCACAACCCGCGGCTGTCCGACCTGGCCTTTGCCGAGGCCTACATCGACAGCGAATGGGACAGCGAGAAGGTGCGCACGCGCTACGACTGGCTGTTCGAACACGACGCGCTGGCCATCGCGTGACGCATTTCCATGAGCATTGACCACACCGATGTGCTGATTGCAGGCGCAGGCCCGGTGGGCACCACGCTGGCGCTGTGCCTGGCGCAGCGCGGCATCCGCAGCCTGGTGATCGAGCCCAAGGCGCAGGGCACGCTGCCCGACGTGAAGTGCAACCACATCGCGGCGCGCAGCATGGAGCTGTACCGCCGCCTGGGCGTGGCCGATGCACTGCGCGCCGGCGGCCTGCCCGACGACTATCCGCACGATGTGTCGTACCGCACCACCACCGTGGGTCGCGAAGTCACGCGCATCCACATCCCCGGGCGGCTCAAGCGCAAGACCGACACCAGCGGCCCCGACGGCGGCTGGCCCACCCCCGAGCCGCCGCACCGCATCAACCAGCGCTACCTCGAGCCCATCCTGCTTGAACACGCACGGCAGGTCAGCCACATCACCTTTGCGCACCGCGAGCGGGTGGCGGGCTACACCGAACACGCCGACGGCATCCGCGCCGAAGTGCGCCACGAAGACGGCGGCACGGTGCGCACGGTGCACGCGCGCTACCTGGTGGGCTGCGACGGCGGGCGCTCGACCATCCGCAAGGCGATGGGCGCCACGCTGGTGGGCGACGACGTGGTGCAGCGGGTGCAGAGCACCTGCATCCGCGCACCGGGCCTGATCGATCGCATGCAGGTGCCGCCTGCCTGGGCGATGTTCAGCGTCAACCCGCGGCGCAGCGGCAACATCTACGCCATCGACGGGCGCGAGGTCTGGCTGGTGCACAACTACCTGCGCGACAACGAACCCGACTTCGAATCGGTGGACCGCGACTGGGCGATCCGCGCCATCCTGGGTGTGGACGAATCCTTTGCCTACGAGGTGATGAGCAAGGAAGACTGGTTCGGCCGCCGGCTGGTGGCCGACCGCCTGCAGCGCGATCGCGTGTTCATTGCCGGCGACGCGGCGCACCTGTGGGTGCCGTATGCGGGCTACGGCATGAATGCCGGCCTGGCCGATGCCGCCAACCTGGCCTGGCATCTGGCGGCGCAGATCGAGGGCTGGGCCAACGCTGCTGCGCTTATGGCGTATGAGCGCGAGCGCCACCCGATCACCGAGCAGGTGTCGCACTTCGCGATGAACCATGCACACGCGATGGCGCAACGCCGCCGCGCGATCCCTGCGGACATCGAAGACGACACGCCTGCCGCACAGGTTGCGCGCGAGGCCTTCGGCCGCGACCTGTACGAGCTGAACGTGCAGCAGTACTGCTGCGCCGGCCTGAACTTTGGCTACTACTACGCCGATTCACCGCTCATCGCCTACGACGGCGAGGCGGCGCCCGCGTACAGCATGGGCCACTTCACCGCATCCACCGTGCCGGGCTGCCGTACGCCGCACTTCTGGCTGGACGACGGCCGCTCGCTGTACGACGCCTTCGGCCCGGGCTACACCGTGCTGTGCCTGCGCGCGGGCTGCGAAGCGTCGGTGGCCGCGCTGCAGGCCGCAGCCGCCGCGCGTCGCATGCCGCTTTCGGTGCTCGACCTGTCGGCACAGAAGCCGCCTGCCGAATACCGCCACGCATTGCTGGTGGCGCGCGCCGACGCACACACCGCATGGCGCGGCGATGCACTGGATGCGGCAGGGGCGGCGGCGCTGGTGCAGCGGCTGTGCGGCGCGGGCTGAGCGCTCAGCGCGTGCTGGTCACGTCGCTCAGCGCGGCGTACAGCGCCTCGGCCTTGGCGGGCTTGGACAGGTAGGCGTCCATGCCGGCGGCCAGGCAGGCCTGCCGGTCTTCGGCAAAGGCGTTGGCGGTCATCGCGATGATCGGCGTGCGCGGCAGCCGTTCGCTGGCTTCGGCTTCGCGGATGCGGCGCGTGGCCTCCAGGCCGTCCATCACCGGCATCTGCAGGTCCATCAGCACCACATCGGGTCGCAGCTCGCGCCAGCGCTGCACCCCTTCCAGGCCGCTGCCGGCCACGGTGACGCGGTGCCCACCGCGCTCGAGCATGCGCACCGCCAGCATCTGGTTGATGGGGTGGTCTTCCACCAGCAGGATGTTCAGCGCGCGCAGCGGCATCTGCGCACGCGCCTGCGCCGCCACCTGCTGCTGGCTGGCCTGCTGCATCGGCGCATTGAAGTGAAAGGTGCTGCCCGCGCCCTCGGCGCTGCGCACGCCGATGCGCCCGCCCATCAGCTCCACCAGCCGGCGGCAGATGGTCAGGCCCAGGCCGGTGCCGCCGTACTTGCGGGTGGTGGTGCTGTCGGCCTGGCTGAACGGGTCGAAGATCGCGTCGAGCTTGTCCGCAGGGATGCCGATGCCGGTGTCCTCCACTTCAAAGCGCAGCCACACCGCGGCATCGCACGCATCCGCTTCACCTTGCGCCTCACCACCGGACTCTCGCAGCACGCGCAGCGTCACCGTACCACCGTGCGGCGTGAACTTCACCGCGTTGCCCAGCAGGTTCAGCAGCACCTGCCGCAGCCGCGTCGGGTCGCCCACCAGGCGCAGCGGCACGTCGGCGGCCAGCTCGCTTTGCAGCGTCACGCCCTTGCCCTGCGCGGTGAAGGCCAGTGTCTTCAGCGTGCCGTCCATCAGCTCGCGCAGTTGCAGCGGCGCGCGCTCCAGCTCCATCTGTCCCGCTTCGATCTTGGAGAGGTCGAGGATGTCGTTGATGATCGCCAGCAGCGCCTGCGACGACTGCTGCACCACGTTCAGATATTCACGCGGCTGCCCGGGCAGATCGGCCTCGAGCGCCAGCGCGGTCATGCCCACGATGCCGTTCATCGGCGTGCGGATCTCGTGGCTCATGGTGGCAAGGAACATCGACTTGGCGCGGTTGGCCTCTTGCGCCTCGTGGCGCGCCTGCTCCAGCGCGGCCTCGCGGCGCTTGCGCTCGTCGATGTTGATGGTGCAGCCGCGGTAACCCAGAAAATGGCCTACCTCATCGAACATCGGCTTGCCCGACAGGCTGATCCATTCGGGCTGGCCCTCGGCCGACAACTGGTGGTACTCGAAGTTCACGAAGGTCTCGCGCGCGTCCAGCATGGCGCGAAAGCGCGCCATCTGGGTGCGCTCGAACTCGGTGGTGGGCGTCAGCACATCCCACGGGCGGCGCCCCATGCGTTCGCGAACGATGGCTTCCGACACGCCGCCGCGCATCCAGAAGCCGGTCATGCGGAATTCCGCGTCGGTCTCCCAGAAGCGTTCGGCGCTGACGTCGGTGAAGTCCACCAGCCGCGCATTGGCGGCACGCGCCTGGTTCAGCGCATCGCGCAGTTCGTCCTCTTGCTGCTTCAACTCGGTGATGTCCACCGCCCAACCCATCACGCCGCGCTCGCCGTGCAGCGTCCAGGGCACCAGCGTGGAGCGGCAGGTGCGCAGCTGGCCGTCTTTGCTGCGCACCCGCACCTCATGCTCGGGCACACCCTCGCCGCGGGCCAGCTGCGCGCGCACCGCATCGCGAACTGCAGCATCCACATAAAAATCGGGCGCCTCGTCGCCCGCCGCATAGCCCAGCAGGCGCTGAAACGCGGGGTTGGTGTAGCGCACGTGACGGCCCGACGAGAACATCATGGCCACCGGGCTGGCGTCGAACATCGCCTGCAGCGCCTCGCCTTGCAGCGCCGTGTCGGCCTGCAGCCGGTCGCGTTCGCGGTCGCTGCGCCGGCTGCGCCACAGCGCCCAGCCCAGCGCCACCAGCGCCACCGCGGCCAGCGGCCAGGGAAGGTCGAGGTCTGTTGGCAGGGTCACGATCTTTCGGCGTCAAACGCCCGGCTCAGCGCCGTGGCTGCAACTGCTTCGCGATCGCCTCGTGCATCGTCTCGGGCTTCACCGGCTTGGACAGGTAGGCGTCCATGCCGGCGGCCAGGCAAGCCTCGCGGTCTTCGGCGAACGCATTGGCGGTCATCGCGATGATGGGCGTGCGCGGCAGTTTCTCTGCGGCTTCAGCTTCGCGAATGCGCCGCGTGGCCTCCAGCCCGTCCATCACCGGCATCTGCACATCCATCAGGATCAGGTCCGGGCTCAGCGAGCGCCATTGCGCGATCCCGTCCAGCCCGGTGGCCGCCACGCCCACGCGGTGGCCGGCACGCTCCAGCAACATGACCGCCAGCATCTGGTTGATGGGGTGGTCCTCCACCAGCAGGACGTTGAGCTTGCGCTGCGGCGCCAGCACTTCGGCGCGTTTCTCCAGCTGTGCCTGGCTGGCCAACTCCAGCCGCGCGGTGAAGTGAAAGGTGCTGCCCACGCCCACCGTACTGTCCACGCCGATCTCGCCGCCCATCATCTGCACCAGCCGACGGCAGATGGTCAGGCCCAGGCCGGTGCCGCCATAGCGGCGCGTGGTGCTGCTGTCGGCCTGGCTGAAGGGCTGGAAGATCGCCTCGCGCTTATCCGCAGGAATGCCGATGCCGCTGTCTTGCACTTCAAAGCGCAGCATCAAGCCAAGCATGTCGTGCTGCTGCTTACGCACTCGGACCACCACAGAACCTTGCTGCGTGAACTTGATGGCATTACCCACCAGATTCAGCACCACCTGCCGCACACGCGTGGGGTCACCGATCACATGGCGCGGCACATCTGCGGCGATGTCCAGCGACAGCTCCACCCCTTTAGTGCGGGCGTTGAAGCTCACGACCTTCAGCACGCCTGCCAGCAGCTCAGGCAGATCGAAGGGCGTGGCCTCCAGCTGCATCTGCCCGGCCTCGATCTTGGAGAGGTCCAGGATGTCGTTGATGATGGCCAGCAGGCCGTCGGCCGATTGCTGCACTGCTGACAGGTGCTCGCGCTGATCGGCCGACAGCGGGCCTTCCAGCGCCAGCGCGGTCAGGCCCACGATGCCGTTCATCGGCGTGCGGATTTCGTGGCTCATCGTCGCCAGAAACTCCGACTTGGCGCGGTTGGCGGCGTCGGCCTCTTGCTTGGC
>JBDLRH010000143.1:0-12122 GCA_039800165.1 Pseudomonadota bacterium | reverse complement strand
TCAAGCAGGTGCTGCTGGCAGGCGACATCGTGGTGGGCGTGGGCAACATCTACGCGTCCGAGGCGCTTTTCATCGCGGGCATCCGGCCCACCACGCGGGCTTCGCGCATCAGCGCGCCGCGGGCTGCGCGGCTGCATGTCGCTGTGCGCGATGTGCTGTCGCGTGCCGTGCAAACCGGCGGCAGCACCCTGCGGGATTTTTCCAACGCGCACGGCGAGTCGGGCTACTTCCAGCTTGAGGCGATGGTGTACGACCGCGCAGGCGAGCCCTGCCGCGTGTGCGGCACGCCGATCCGCATGATTCGTCAGGGGCAGCGCTCCACCTTCTACTGCCCGCAGTGCCAAAAGCCCTGACACCCGGTGCCGGTGCGGTGCCTGCTAGAGCGGCCGTGCGCCAGCGCGCGTTTGCCGACCGTCTGGTGGCGTGGCAGCGCGCGCACGGCCGCCACGACCTGCCGTGGCAGCAGCGGCGCGACGCGTATGGGGTGTGGCTGTCCGAGATCATGCTGCAGCAGACGCAGGTGGCCACGGTGCGCGACTACTTTGCGCGCTTCATCGCACGCTTTCCGCAGGTGCGCGACCTTGCCGCTGCATCACAGGACGAGGTGCTGGCGCTGTGGAGTGGCCTGGGCTACTACAGCCGCGCGCGCCACCTGCACCGCTGCGCGCAGCAAGTAGTGCAACAGCACGGTGGCGAGTTTCCGCGCACCGCCGAGGCATTGCAGCGCCTGCCCGGCATCGGGCCTTCCACCGCAGCGGCGATTGCATCGTTCTGTTTTGGCGAACGCATCAGCATCCTGGACGGCAACGTGCGCCGCGTGCTCACGCGCTGGCTGGGCTTTGACGATGACCTGGCGCTGGCAGCCAGCGAACGCGCGCTGTGGCAGCGCGCACAGGACCTGCTGCCCACGCCGGCGCAGGTGCAGCGCGATGCGGGCGCGATGCCGGCCTACACCCAGGGGCTGATGGACCTGGGCGCGACGCTGTGCACGCCGCGCAAGCCGCGCTGCGACGCGTGCCCGATGCGAGCCGACTGCGTGGCCCATGCGCGCGGCACGCCCGAAGCCTGGCCGGTGCGCACCCGCAAGCTCAAGCGCAGCGCGCAGTCGCTGTGGCTGTTGTGGCTGTGCTCGCCGGCGGGCGAGGTGTGGCTGGCGCGGCGACCGGCGCGCGGTGTGTGGGCCGGCCTGCACTGCCTGCCGGCGTTCGAGTCGCGCGATGCGCTTGACGAGGCACTGCCCGCATCGCTGCGCAGCCAGGCGGTGGACGAGCCCGCCTTTCTGCATGTGCTGACCCACCGCGACCTGCACCTGCACCCGGTGCGCGTGGTCTGGTCGTTGCGGCGTGCGCCACCGATACAGGGGCAGTGGGTGGCACGCGATGCGCTGGCGGCGGTGGGCTTGCCTGCGCCGGTACGCAGGCTGTTGCAGGGCTGAGGGAGGGCCGGTCAGCGGCCGTCAAGCTCGCGGTGACGCACCAGCGTGGCCCAGCGCGGCTGGAAGGCGCGCGCCAGGCGGTCCACCAGATACACCGAGCGATGCTGGCCACCGGTGCAGCCAATGGCCACCGTCACGTAGTTGCGGTGATCGCGCGCCAGCGCCTCCAGCCAGCGCTCCAGAAACGCGGCGATGTGCGACTGCATCTCGCCGACCTCTGCGCTTTGCTGCAGGAACTGCGCCACCGGCGCATCCAGCCCGGTCAGCGGCTTGAGCGCAGCCTCGTAATGCGGGTTGGGCAGCATGCGCACATCGAACACATAGTCTGCGTCCACCGGAATGCCGCGCTTGAAGGCAAACGACTGGAACACCAGCGTCAGCTGCCCGGTGGGCGCCGCCGCCAGGTTCTTCACATAGCCTTGCAGCTGCGAGGAGCGGATCACGCTGGTGTCAATCACCAGCGCCACATTGCGCAGTTCGGACAGCAGCTCGCGCTCGAGCTCGATCGCATCGATGACGGCGCGTCGCAGGTCGGCCGCATCGCCTTCGGCGATCTCGCGCGACAGCGGGTGGCGGCGCCGCGTTTCCGAGAAGCGGTGCACCAGCGTCTCGGTGGTGGCGTCGAGGAACAGCAGCCGCACGCCCACACCGCGCTTGCGCAGCTCGGCCAGCTGCTCGGGCACGCGCGGCAGCGAGCTGCGGCTGCGCACATCCACCGCAATCGCCAGCCTCTTGGACTCGAACTGCTTTTCCAGCGAGATGAAGTCCAGCAGCAGCTCAGGCGGCAGGTTGTCCACACAGTAGTAGCCGGCGTCTTCCAGAGCATGCAGCGCCACCGACTTGCCCGAGCCCGACATGCCGGTGATGACGACGAGATCCAGTTCGCTCTTCATCGCAGCACGGCCTTCAGCTCATGGCCCTGGCATCAGGCGCGCTTGCGCTCGCCGCTGCGTCGCGGCTCGGGGCGCTGCAGCATCTCGCGTGCGTGGGCGCGGGTGGTGTCGGACAGCGCCGCGCCGCCCAGCATGCGTGCGATTTCTTCAACGCGCTCGTCGGCCTCCACCGCCACCACACGGCTGGCGGTGGCGCTGCCCTCGCGCTGCTTGCTCACCACCAGGTGGTGGTCGGCACAGGCGGCGACCTGCGGCAGATGCGTGACCGCCAGCACCTGCCGGTCGCGGCCCAACTGACGCATCAGCTCGCCCACCGTCTGCGCCACCGCGCCGCCCACGCCCGAGTCCACCTCGTCAAAGATCAGCGTCTGCGCCACGCCCAGCTGGCTGGTGGTGACTGCAATCGCCAGCGCAATGCGCGACAGTTCGCCGCCCGAGGCCACCTTGCCCACCGGCCGCGGCGTGTTGCCCGCGTGGCCCGCCACGAGGAACTGCACGTCGTCCAGCCCGTGTTGCGCCGGCTCGGCAAGCGGCTCCAGCCGCACCTCAAAGCGCCCGCCCTGCATGCCCAGGCCCTGCATCGCCTCGGTGATGGCGCGCGCCAGCGCCGGCGCTGCCTTGGCGCGCTGCCTGGACAGCGCCTGTGCCTCGCGCATGAAGGCGGCATGGGCTTCGCGCTCGGTGCGCTCCAGCGCCGCCAGGTCGGCCGCGCGGTCCAGCTGGCCCAGCGCATCTTTCCAGCCGGCCAGCAGTTCAGGCAGCTCTTGCGGCGTGCGCCGGAACCGGCGTGCCAGCGCCATCCATTGCGAGACGCGCTCGTCCAGCTCGGCCAGGCGGGCCGGGTCCAGGTCGGTGTGGCGCAGCCACGCGTGCAGCGAATGCACCGCGTCTTCGGCCTGCGCAAGGCTGGACGACAGCACCTCTGCGATGGCGCTGAACTCGGGCGCATGGCGCGCCTGCTCTTGCAGCAGGTCGGCCGCGCGGTTCAGGGCGCGCAGCGCGCCGCCGTCGTCATCTTCCAGCCGGGCCAGTGCCTGTTGTGCCGCGTCCATCAGGGCCTGGGCATGCGCCAGCCGGGTGTGGTCCTGGTTCAGCGTGTCCCATTCGCCGGTCTGCGGCGCCAGCTTGTCGAGCTCGGCGATCTGCCAGGCCAGCCGCTCGCGTTCTTGCTCCAGCGTGCCCTGGGCGCGGCGCGCCTCGTCCAGCGCGCGCAGGGCTTCACGCCAGCGGCGCCAGTGCTCGGCCAACGCGGCAGGCTCCACGCCGCCATATGCATCCAGCAGGCCGCGTACCGCATCGGCGCGCATCAGGCTTTGCCAGGCGTGCTGGCCGTGGATGTCGATCAGCGCATCGGCCGCTTCGCGCAACTGGGTGGCGGTGGCGGTGCTGCCGTTGATCCACGCGCGGCTCTTGCCCTGTGCATCCACCGTGCGGCGCAGCAGCAGCGTGTCGCTGGCCTCAAAACCGCCATCGGCCAGCCAGCCGGCCAGCGCGGGCGGAGAGTCGAACTCGGCGCTGATCTCGGCGCGGGCGGCGCCTTCGCGCACCGTGCCGCTGTCGGCGCGTGCGCCCAGCACGCACTGCAGGGCATCGATCAGGATGGACTTGCCGGCACCCGTCTCGCCGGTCAGCACGGTAAAGCCGCGCTGCAGATCCAGCGCCAGTTCGCGCACGATCACAAAGTCGCGCAGCTCCAGGCGCCTGAGGCTCACGCGCTCCCCCGGTTCCAGTGCAGCTTTTCGCGCAGCGTGTCGAAGTAGTTCCAGCCACGCGGATGCAGCACCCGCACGCTGTGCTGCGAGCGGCGCACCGTGACGCGGTCGCCGATCATCAGCGAGGCGAGCGACTGCATGTCGAAATTGGCGCTGGCGTCGCGCCCGGACACCAGCTCGATGGCGATCTCGCCCGGGTCGGCCAGCACGATCGGGCGGTTGGACAGGGTGTGCGGTGCAATCGGCACCATCACCCAGCCGGCGGTGGACGGATGCAGCAGCGGGCCGCCTGCCGACAGCGCATAGGCGGTCGACCCGGTGGGCGTGGCCACGATCAGGCCGTCGGCGCGCTGGCTCGCCACAAAGTGCCCGTTGACCTCGACCCGCAGCTCCACCATGCCCGAGCTGGCGCCGCGGTTCACCACCACGTCGTTCATGGCCAGCGCATCGAACACGCAATGCCCGTCACGCCACACCCGCGCGTGCATCACGCTGCGCAGGTCTTCCTCGTACTCGCCGCGCAGCATCGGCGGCAGCACCGAGCGAAAGGCGTCAAAGGCGATGTCGGTGATGAAGCCCAGGCGGCCCTGGTTGATGCCGATCAGCGGCACGCCGTGGCGCGCAAGCTGGCGGCCCACGCTGATCATGGTGCCGTCGCCACCGACCACCAGGCCAAGGTCGCAGCGGGTGCCGATCTGGTCGATGGTGAGCGAGCTGTACCCCGACAGCCCGCTGGCCAGGGCGGTGCCGTCTTCAAGCGCCACCTCGCAGCCCTGCGACGAGACGAACTGGGCCACCTCGTCAAGCGCCCGGCGCTGCGCGGCGGCATTGGCCGCCTGGTACTTGCCGATCAGCGCAACATGCCGGAAACGCAGGTCCATCCGCAAATTACATCACTAAAATGTTTTCATGCTCGATGATCGTGCCAAGCTGTTGTTGAAGGCCCTGGTCGAACGCTATATCGCGGACGGGCAGCCCGTGGGTTCGCGCACCCTGTCGCGCGCCTCCGGCCTCGAGCTGTCGCCGGCCACCATCCGCAACGTGATGTCTGACCTGGAGGAGCTCGGGCTGATCGCCAGCCCGCACACCTCGGCCGGGCGCATCCCCACCGCGCGCGGCTACCGGCTGTTTGTCGACACCATGCTGACGGTGCAGCGCGGCGACCTGCCCGAGACGCCCTCGCTGGCCTCCACCCTGGCGCCTGACCAGCCGCAAAAGGTGATTGCCAACGCCGCGCAGCTGCTGTCGAACCTGTCGCACTTCGTGGGCGTGGTGATGGCGCCGCGGCGCACCTCGGTGTTCCACCACATCGAATTCCTGCGCCTGTCAGAGCGGCGCATCCTCGTCATCATCGTGGCGCCCGACGGCGACGTGCAGAACCGGGTGATCTTCACCGAGGCCGACTACTCGCAAACCCAGCTGATCGAGGCGGCCAACTTCCTCAATGCGCACTACGCGGGGCAGGCCATCGAGCAGGTGCGCGAGCGCATCAAGGGCGAGCTCGACACCCTGCGCGCCGAAATCGCCGCGCTGATGCAGGCGGCGGTGCAGGTCAGCTCCGAGGCGATGCAGCAGGCGCAAGACGAAGTGGTGATCTCCGGCGAGCGCAACCTGCTGGCCGTCACCGACTTCGCCAGCGACATGTCGCACCTGCGCCGCGCGTTCGACCTGTTCGAGCAGAAGACGCAGCTGATGCGGCTGCTGGACACCTCCAGCCAGGCCGAGGGCGTGCGCATCTACATCGGCGGCGAAAGCAAGATGGTGCCGATCGAGGAACTGTCGGTGGTGAGCGCGCCCTACGAGGTGGACGGCCGCGTGGTCGGCACTCTGGGCGTGATCGGCCCCACCCGCATGCCCTACGACCGCATGATCCGCATCGTGGACATCACCGCCAAGCTGGTCAGCAACGCGCTGAGCCACAAGTAAAAAGGGCGCCCGAAGGCGCCCTGGTGTGCCCGGCGGCTGCGATCAGCGGCCAGCCAGCGCCTTCTCGGCCTTCTCGACCAGCGGCGCACCCACGGTGCCCTTCCACTTGGTGTAGACCGGGCGGGTGGCCGTGACGAACTGCTCGCGCTCGGCCGGGGTCAGGGTGGCGATCTTCACGCCAAAACCCTCGATCTCTTTCAGCAGCGGCTTGCCGGCTTCCACCAGCCCGGCGCGTGCCAGTGCGATCTGCTGCTTGCCCGCATCCACGGCGGCCTGACGCACGATCTCGCGGTCGGCAGGCGTCCAGCTGTTCCAGACTTCCTTGTTCACCACGAACACCAGCGGGTCGATCATGTAGCCCCACATCGTCACGTTCTTCTGGCCCACGTTGTGCAGCTTGGCGGCGGTGAAGATCGACACCGGGTTCTCCTGGCCGTCCACGGCGCCCGAGGCCAGTGCCGGCTGTGCGTCGGCCCAGCTCATCTGCACCGGGTTGGCGCCCAGCGCGGTGAACATCTCGATGAACAGCGGCGAGCCCACCACGCGGATCTTCATGCCCTTGAGGTCATCGGGCTTGCGCACTTCGCGCTTGGAGTTGGTGAGTTCGCGAAAACCGTTCTCGCCCCAGGCCAGCGGCTGCACGCCGGCCTTGTCGAGGATGCCGAACACGTCTTTGCCCACCTCGCCGGCCAGCAGGGCGTCCAGCGCGGCGTAGTCCTTCACCAGGAAGGGTAGCGAGAACAGGTTCAGTTCCTTCACCTGCGGCGACCAGTTGATCGACGAGCCGATGGCCATGTCGATCACGCCCTGGCGGATGGCGGTGAACTCGCGCGTCTGATCGCCGTTGACCAGCGACACGCCCGGGTACATCTTGATGTTGATGCGGCCCTGGGTGCGCTCCTTGACCAGGTTGGCCCAGATCTCGCCGCCCTTGCCCCAGGGGAAGGCGGTGCCGACCACGGTGGACAGCTTGTATTCGGCCTTGTAGTTGGCCGGCGCCTGTGCCTGCGCGGCGCCCAGGCCCAGCCCGAGGCCCAGCGCGAGCGCTGTGACCAGACGGCGTGTCAGCGGTTGCTTGAAAAATTGCATAGCGGTCTCCTTCATGACGCTTCTTAGTAACCCAGGCTGCGCGGAAGCCACAGCGCCAGGGGGGGATAGAACAGCACAGCCAGCATGCTGATGAACATGGACAACACCAGCCACCAGACCCAGCGGAACGTCTCTTCCATCGAGACGCCGGCCATTTTGCACGACACCATCAGGTTCACTGCCATGGGCGGCGTGAACTGGCCAATCGCCACCATCATGGTCAGCAGCACGCCGAACCACACCGGGTCCCAGTTGAAGGCGCGCATCAGCGGCACCATCAGCGGCACGAAGATCAGGAAGATCGACACGCCGTCCAGGAACATGCCCACCACGATCAGCAGCGTCATCATCACCACCAGCGTGCCGGTCGATCCCCATCCGAGGTCGACGATGGCCTTGGCCACCGGGTCGATGATGCCCAGCGTGTTGACCGAGTACGCAAAGATCGACGCCAGGCCAATGATCATCAGGATCACGCCTGAAATCTCGGCGGCTTCGCGAAAGATGGGGCCCAGGTCGCGCCAGCCGATCGTGCGGTGCACCACCATGCCGACGAACAGGCCGTAGCCCACCGCCACCGCCGCTGCCTCGGTGGGGGTGAACCAGCCCATGCGCATGCCGCCGAGGATCAGCACCGGCGCAAACAGCCCCCATGCCGCCTCGCGCAGGCTGCGCCAGAACGGCGGGCGTGGCTGGTCGGCCTCTTTGGTGCCCAGCTGGTAGCGCCGCGACAGCCAGATGGTGGGGATGATCAGCGCCAGGCCCGCCAGCACGCCGGGCACCATGCCGGCGGCAAACAGCGCCGGCACCGAGGCGCCCGGCACCATCACGCTGTAGAGGATGAGCGCAATCGACGGCGGAATCAGGATGTCGGTGGCCGCAGCGCCGCCAATCACCGACGCAGAAAAACCCGCGGGGTAACCCGCACGCGCCATCGCCGCAATCATCACGCCGCCCACGGCCGCCGCGTTGGCCGGCCCCGAACCGGAGATGCCGCCGAGGAACATCGCCACCAGAATGGCCACCACCGGCAGCATGCCGGGCCCGCGGCCGACGATCGACGCGGCAAAGTTCACCAGGCGTTGCGCCACCCCCGAGCGGTCGAAGATGGAGCCCACCAGCACGAACATCGGCAGCGCCAGCAGCGGGTACTTGGTGAGGGACGCGTAGAAATTCTGCGGAACGGCCAGCAGCCCGAAGTTGGCGGTGCTGAGGTTGGCCATGGCAATGGCAGCTGCTCCGCCCACGCCCAGCGCCACGCCGATGGGCATGCCGGCGAGCATCAGCGCCACGAACAGCGCAAACAGCACCGCGCCGATCATGGCTGCGCTCCGCTGTCTGTGGCGGCTGGCTGCGGTCGTTGCAGGCGCCGGAAGCGCTGGATGCTGCGTGCGCACAAGATGCCGCAGAACACCGGCAGCCACACCGAGTACCACCACTTGGGGATGCCGATGGCGGGTGATGTCTCCTGGTAGCGGAACTCGTCCCACGCCAGTTGCGATGACAGCACGCCCAGCGCGGCAAAGAACACGGCGTTGCCCAGCGCCGACAGCAAGGCCAGCCGGTGTTGCCGCTGCTCGCTGCCCGACTCAAAGAAGTACTCCACCCGGATGTGCGTGTCGCGCACGATCGCTGCGGCGCTGCCGGCAAGCGCCAGCATCAGCATCAGGAAGCAGGAGATTTCTTCCGTCCAGGCGAATGACTGGTCGGTGAAATAGCGCACCGCCACATTGACCAGCGTGATCAGAAGCAACAAGCCAAGCAGCACCGAACCCAAGTGGTCTTCGGCGACAGGGCGTTGCGTCTTGTCTTTGAACATCGCGCGGCAGCATAGCGCAGGCGCAAGCCACGCCACGACCGTGCGTGGCGCACTGGCGACGCGTACCGCTGCAGGCCCCGATGCCTTCAGCGCGTGCGGTCGCGGGCCGGCGACGCAGCCGCTTCCATCAGGTCGCGGCTCAAGCGCGCCATGCGTTCGCCCAGCGCCTGTCGCCGGGCAGCGGGCAGCCGTTGACCGCTGGCCACCAGCGTGATTGCGGCCTCGGGCCGCCCGTCCGCACCCGTCAGCGCAACGCCGATGGCCCAGTAGTCGCGCACGATCAGGCCGGGAATCTCACTGTAGCCGCGTTCGCGCGTCTGGCGAACCAGTTCGCGGATCACTGCCACGCCGCAGCGCGGGTGGTCACGCTCAATGACTTCTGCGTTGGCCGCAAGAGCAGCATCCACCTCGTCGTCTGGCCACGCCGCGAGGATGGCCACACCGCCGGCACCGATGCCCACCGGGTGGCGATCCCCGACTTTCAGGGCATCACGCGGGATCGGGATGTTGCCGGTTTCGCGCGAGATGCAGATCACCTCATGGCCATTCGTGACAGAGAAGTAGATCCAGTCGCCGGTTTCCAGCGCGAGCGCCCGCAGGTGCGGCGCGCTCAGTCGTTGCAAGGCGTAACTCGGCTCGGCTGCCAACCCCACCGCAAAGGCCTCGGGGCCCAGCCGGTAGCTGCGCGTGGCGTCGTCAAGGACGAGGAACTTTTCCTCGACCAGCGCATGCGTGAGGCGAATCGCGGTCGCCTTGTTCAGCCCGAGCTGGCGGCCGATGTCGCTCACGCGCAAGCCGCGCGGGCTGATGCGCGCCAGCAGCTTGAGCACCGCGAGTCCACGGCGCAGCGTTTGCGCCCCCGGCGCCTGCAGGCTGTCGTCCGTGGGCTTTGATTCAGGCTTCGATGGGGTCTGCGACATCCGCGTTTACCCGTGCCTCATGGTGCACATAGTGAACCAAATTATGGCGAGGCTGACACCTTTGCGATGCCGCGCCGGCGACGCCATCGGTCACCATCGCGCCACGGCCTTGCGAGCCTGCACGGCCGAACCACAACATCGAGGAGACCCCACATGTCCATCACCCGCCGCGCCTTCAAGCGCCTGCTCAGCTCGCTGGCCGTCACCGCCATCGCCGCCGGATCGACGGCGGCGATGGCGCAGGTCACCACCCTCAAGATGGCCCACATCTACCCGCCGGGCAACATCTGGTACGAGACCGCCGAGGCCTACGCCAAGGCGGTGGAGGCCAAGAGCGGCGGCAAGGTGAAGATCCAGATCGCGCACAGCGGCTCCACCGGCGACTGGCCTGCCACGCTGGAGGGCCTGAAGATCGGCACGCAGGACATCGTGCTGCAAAGCGTGGGCACGCTGGACCGTTATGGCCTGGTGGCGGGCATCGAGGCCTATCCCTACCTGCTGCGCGACATCGATCACTTCCGCAAGGTCTACTACGGACCGGTAGGCGCCGAGCTGTATGAAGAGATCGCCAAGAAAACCACCTATCGCATCATCGGAGCGGGCTACCGCGGCATGCGCCACATGACTTCGAACAAGCCGGTGCGCAACCTGGCTGACGTCAAGACCGTGAAGCTGCGCGTGCCGCCGCTCAAGATGTACCGCCTGACCTGGGACACGCTGGGTGCGTCCACCGTGCCAATGGGCGTGGGCGAGTTGTTCACGTCGATGCAGCAGGGCGTGGTCGACGGCCAGGAGAACCCGCTGGAGATCGTCGAGTCGATGAAGTACAACGAGGTGCAGAAGTACGTCATCGAGACGGGCCACGTCAGCGGCGCCATGACCTGGATCTTCCACGACGCGCGCTTCAAGCGTCTGCCGGCCGATGTGCAGGCGCTGCTGAAGTCCGAGGGCGAGGCGATCATGCTTGCCGCAACCGAGCGCATGGTGAAAACCGAAGGCGACCTCAAGACCCGCCTGCAGGGCAAGGGCATGCAGTTCATCCAGGTGGACCGTGCCGCATTCGCCAATGCCTTGTCCGGCATGAGCAAGGAGTTCCCTGACCTCGCGCCTTGGGTGACCAAGATCCAGGCGGTCAGGTAAATGCTGGCACGCTGGGCCGACGCCATCGAGCGGCTGCTCGATGGCCTGCTGGGCTGCGCCATCTTCGTGATGGCGGTATCCATGTCGTGGCAGGTCATCGGGCGCTACGTCTTCGGGCGTGCGCCGGGCTGGAGCGAGGAACTGTGTCGCTTCCTGATGCTGTGGGTGGCCATGCTGGGCTCGGCCGCGGTGCTGCGCCGCGGCGGGCACCTCACCGTCACGGCGCTGCTGGACGCGCTGCCACCCGCCGGGCAAGCGGTGCTGCTGGCCCTGCGTGACGCGTTGATGGTGACGGCTTGCGGCCTGCTGGCCTGGCAGGGCTGGCTGTTTGCCGAAATCAACGGCGCGCAGGACTCGGCAGCGATGGAGATTCCCATGACCTGGCCCTATGCCGCTTTGCCGATCGGAGGAACGCTGATCGTGCTGCTGGTGGTGCTTGCACGTGTCTTGCGAAGTCCGTTTCGCGCCCAGCCAGAAGGCGGCGAAGGGGTCTTTTGATGACGCTCGCGCTGGTCATCGCGATCACGCTCATCGGCTGCCTGCTGCTGGCCGTGCCGGTGGCGTTCAGCCTGATCATCACCGGCACTGTCGGCATGCTGTGGATGGGCGACATCCCGCTGATGGCGGTGCCGCACCAGGTCATTGCCGGCGTGGACAGCCTGCTGCTGCTGGCCATCCCGTTCTTCCTGCTGGCCGGCGACCTGATGAACAGCGGCGGCATCACGCAGCGACTGCTGGACTTCACGAATGCGCTGGTAGGGCGCTTTCGCGGTGGCCTGGCGCTCAGCAACGTGGCCTCAGCCACCATCATGTCGGGCATCTCCGGTTCGGCGGTGGCCGACACCAGTGCGCTGGGCCGGGTGCTGATCCCGGCCATGGCGAAGGACGGCTACCACAGGGGCTTCGCAGCGGCGCTGACCGGTGTCGCCAACATCGTCGGGCCGATCATTCCGCCGTCCATCACCTTCGTGCTGATCGGCGTGCTGACCAACTTGTCGATCACCAAGCTGTTCATGGCAGGTATCCTGCCGGGCATCCTGTACAGCGTCGCGATCGCCATCACCGCGTACATCATCTGCCGCCGCCGCGGCTACCCGGCGCGGGCGCCAGCCAGCGCCACACAGATATGGACCACCTTCAAGCGTTCGTTCTGGGCGCTGATGATGCCGGTGTTCATCCTGGCAGGCA
>JBDLRH010000142.1:0-9829 GCA_039800165.1 Pseudomonadota bacterium | reverse complement strand
GATCGCGCCGCATCGCGCGACGCCATCACGGTGGTGCCCACGCCCGAGGGCGACTTCTGGGCTGAAACGGTGCAGGGCCTGATCGCTGCCGAGCGAGTGGCGGCGCTGGTGCGCGAGCTGGCCTTGCAGTCGCAGCTGGTGGGCCGCGACGAGCACGACTGGTTGCTGCGGGTGGAGCGCGAGTCGCTGAATCAGGGCAACAATCGCGAGCGGCTGCAGGCAGTGCTGCAGGCGGCCGGCCACCCCGTGACGCTGGCGGTGGAAATCGGGCCCGTCACCGACAGCCCGGCGCGCCGCATCGCAGCCGCGCAGGCCGAGCGGCAGCGCCAGGCCGAACAGATCATTCTGGGCGACCCGTTCGTGCAGGCGATGATGCGTGACTTCGGCGCGAAAATCGTGCCGGGCAGCATCAAGCCGGCGGGCGCCGCCCCCACTTCCATTGCTTCCAACCCATCGAAGGATTCGTGATGTTCAACAAGGGACAACTGGCCGGCCTGATGAAGCAGGCGCAGGCGATGCAGGACAACCTGAAGAAGGCGCAGGACGAGCTCGCGCTGATCGAAGTGACCGGCGAATCGGGCTCGGGGCTGGTGAAGGTCACGATGACCTGCAAGCACGACGTCAAGCGCGTGGCCATCGACCCGAGCCTGCTGGCCGATGACAAGGACATGCTCGAGGACCTGGTGGCTGCCGCCTTCAACGACGCGGTGCGCAAGGCAGAAGACACCTCGCAGCAGAAGATGGGCAAGCTGACCGCGGGCATGCCCGGGCTGCCCGGGGGCATGAAGTTCCCGTTCTGAGGGCGGCTGCACGCCCCCGCCGCTGCGCATGGCCGATCACCACTCGCTTGACACGCTGATCGAGGCGCTGCGGCGCCTGCCGGGCGTGGGCGTGCGATCGGCCCAGCGCATGGCCTTTCACATGCTGCAGCACGACCGCGCCGGCGCCACGCAGCTCGCGCAGGCGCTCAAGCAGGCCTGCGACCGGGTGCAGCACTGCAGCGTGTGCCACACCTTCACCGAGCAGCCGGTGTGCGGCACCTGCGAGGACGCATCGCGCGACCGCAGCAAGTTGTGCGTGGTGGAAACGCCGGCCGACCAGGCGGCGCTGGAGCGCACCGGCGCCTACAAGGGCCTGTACTTCGTGCTGATGGGCAAGCTGAGCCCGCTGGACGGCATCGGCCCGCGCGACATCGGGCTGCAGCGGCTGTTCGAGCGCGCCACCGACGGCGCGGTGCGCGAGGTGATCCTGGCCACCAACTTCACCGCCGAGGGCGAGGCCACCGCCCACGTCATTGGCGAGGCCCTCAAGGCGCGCGGGCTGCTGGTCACCCGGCTGGCGCGCGGCGTGCCGGCGGGCAGCGAGCTCGAGTACGTGGACCTGGGCACCATCGCTCACGCGCTGGTCGACCGGCGCTGAACACGCCGGGGCTACCCCCGGGCAATCCCTGATCACGCCCCGTTTCGGTGAAAACCCGAAACGGGATGGTCCCGATGTGCTCCGCTGGCAAGCGGCCTAACCTGTGGACACACCGATGTCCGCAAAGTCGATCGTGCCACGCCCCGCGCTCACTCGCCGCCAGTTCGCCGCCCTTGGTGCGGCGGGCGCAGCGAGCCTTGCGCTGCCGGCGCTATCGGTGGACGTCAAGCCAGAGAAGGCGCGCGTGGTGATTGCCGTCAGCGGCAAGGCCTCGCTGTACTACCTGCCGCTCACCATTGCCGAGCAACTGGGCTACTTTCGTGCCGAGGGCCTGGATGTGGAGGTCTCCGACGTGGCCGGCGGCGCGCGGGCGGTGCAGGCGCTGGGTGGCGGCGCAGCCGACATCATCAGCGGCCCCTACGAGCAGACGATCCAGCAGCAGGCCAAGGCTCAGGGCCAGGCCTTGCAGGCCTTCGTGCTGCTTGGCCGGGCGCCGCAGATCGCCATGGGCGTATCCACCCGCACGCTGCCACAGTACAGGGGCGTGGCCGACCTGCGTGGCCGCAAGGTCGGCGTGACCGCGCCCGATTCGCCGACGCACATGATGGCCCACCTGCTGCTTTCGCGCGGTGGCCTGAAGCCGGCCGAGGTGAACTTTGTCGGTGTCGGCAACGCGGCAGGGGCGCTGGCATCGATGCGCGCCGGGCAGATCGATGCGATCAGCAACGTCGACCCGGTGATGACGCTGCTCGAACAGCGTGGCGAAGTGAAGATCATCGGCGACACCCGCACGCTCAAGGGCACGCTTGAGGTGTTTGGCGGGCCGATGCCTGCAGGCTGCCTGCTGGCGCCGGTGGAGTTCATCGCGCGGCATCCGGCCACGGCGCAGGCACTGGCCAACGCGGTGGTGCATGCCCTGAAGTGGCTGCAGACGGCGGGCCCGAGCGACATCATCAAGACCGTGCCGGAGAGCCACATGTTCGGCGACCGCGCGCTGTACCTCAACGCCTTCAACAAGGTGCGCGAGGCGCTGTCGCTCGATGGCCTGATGAGCGACGACGGCGCACGAACGGCGCTGAAGGCGCTAGCCAGCATGGATGCGGCGATCCGGCCCGAGAAGATCGAGCTGGCGCGGACCTACACCAACCAGTTCGCGCGCCGCGCCAAGGACCGCTTCAAGGCCTGACGCTTCAGCGCGCCTTGGCCACGTCGGTCTGCGCTGCTGCGGGCTTGCTGGCGGGTGAGGTTGCCTTGGCTGATGCTTGCGAACTGCTGCCCTGGCGCGCCTGCGGCTTGGCAGGCCCCTTGGCCACGGCCTGACGCTGCGCCCCCGACCCTGGCCCTGGCTTGCCCGCGCTTGCTTTCTTGGTCTTGCTGGCAGCCGCCTTGGTGTTGCCCTTGGCGGTGGTGCGCTTGCCCGCCTCGGGCGCCAGGCTCAGCTGCGCGTTGTCGGCCACATGCTCGGCTACGTCGTTCTTTTGCTGCGGCGAGCGGCGTACCAGCACCGTGGAGCCAGCGCGGATCATCATGCGTGGCGGAATCTGGTTGATCGTTCGGAACTCGCTTTCGCTCATGCCCACGCGCTGTGCGGCGGCAGCCACGGTCAGGGTGGCAGGGGCGGTCCAGGCCGTCCAGGTGGCGAGCTGCCCCGCGTCGTGCGCCTGCAGGTTGCGCTCGAACACGGTGGCGTTGTCCCAGGGCAGCAGGATCTGCCCGGTGCCTGCGGCCAGGATCACCGGCTTGTTGGCCGACGGGTTGAGCGCCTTGAAGTCCTCGAGCTTCACATCGGCCAGCCGCGCGGCCAGTGCCACGTCGATGTCGCGGGCGATCTCCACCGTCTGAAAATAAGGGTGGTCGGCGATGCCCGGCAGGTCCACGCGGAAGGCGTCCGGGTTGGCCACGATGTTCTTCACCGCCTGCAGCTTGGGCACGTAGTGGCGTGTCTCGTTGGGCATGTTCAGGTCGGTGTAGCCCGTGGCCAGCCCGGCCTTCTGATTACGCGCGATGGCGCGGCCCACGCTGCCTTCGCCCCAGTTGTAGGCGGCCAGCGCCAGGTGCCAGTCGCCGAACATGCCGTGCAGCTTCTGCAGGTAGTCCAGCGCCGCGCGCGTGGAGGCAAGCACATCGCGCCGGTCGTCGCGAAACAGGTTCTGCTTGAGATCGAAGTGCCGCCCGGTGCTGGGAATGAACTGCCACATGCCGGCGGCCTTGGCCGTGGACACCGCCTGCGGATTGAACGCGCTTTCGATGAAGGGCAGCAGGGCAAGTTCGGTTGGCATGTTGCGCCGCTCGAGCTCTTCGACGATGTGGAAGAGGTACTTGCGCGAGCGCTCGGTCATGCGCTGGATGTAGTCGGGCCGGGTGGAATACCACTGCTCTTGCGCACGCACCAGATCGGTGTCGAGGTTGGGCATCGCAAAGCCGCGGCGAATGCGCTCCCACAGGTCGTTCGGTGGTTGCAGAGTGGCCACGGCGCGCGAGGCAGCGGCCTGGCTCTCTGCAGTGGCAAGCGGGGCGAGCGGCCCCCCGGCTGCTGCTGCGGTGCCGGAAGCAACTGCGGCGCCAGCGGCAGCGGCTGGGGCCGTACCCGCTGCGCCCTGCGCGGCGGGCGCTGCCGCTGCATGTGTCGATGCTGCGGGTGCAGAGACCACGGCGCCCGATGCCGTGCCCGAAGACGACGGCGCGGCTTCCACCGGCGCAGAGCTGGGCACCGTGGCGCAGCCAGCCAGCAGGCCGAGTGCAGCCGCACCCACCGCTGCCAGCGCCCTGTGCTGAAGTCGCTGGACAAGGCGGCGCGAGCGGGTCAGCGCCGCGGTAAGCCGGCGGGGCATCGCTCGGGGCATCGCTTCGGGTGTGCGTGGTTGCACTGTGTCCATCGGCCCGATCTTCTCACCTGAACTGGTTTTTCCACTCGCGCACCGCGCCGAACACCGCCGCTTCGTCTTGCGCAGCGGGCTCGCGTTGCCGTGCGGCCTGCATCACCGCACCCTCGCGGGTGCGCAAGAACGGGTTGATGCGCCGCTCGGTGTCGATGCGGCTGGGCAAGGTAGGCTCGCCTCGTTCGCGCAGCGCCACGCATTCATCGTGATAGCGCTGCAGGTCGGCATTGCCGGGCTCCACCGCCAGCGCGAAGCGCAGGTTCGACAGGGTGTACTCATGCGCGCAGCACACCCGGGTGTGGCCAGGCAGGGCGGCCAGCCGGTCCAGCGAGGCGAGCATCTGCGCGGGGGTGCCTTCAAACAGGCGCCCGCACCCACCCGAAAACAGGGTGTCGCCGCAAAACAGCACTGGGGCGCCGTCCACATCGGGGCAATAAAAGGCGATGTGGCCTGCGGTGTGGCCGGGCACATCGATCACCTGCCAGCTCAAGCCAAGCGCCTGCAGCCGGTCGCCGTCGCGCAGCGCCTCGAACGGCTCGGGGATGCGCTCGCGTGCCGGGCCGTGCACCGTGGCGCCGGTGGCTTCGCGCAGGGCAGCCACGCCGCCGACATGGTCTGGATGGTGGTGGGTGACTAGAATCCGCGACAGCCGAAGGCCGTGCTTGGAGAGTGCGTCCTTCACGACCTGCGCGTCGCCCGGGTCCACCACCAGGGCATCGCGACCGTCGTGCAGCAACCAGAGGTAGTTGTCCTGGAACGCAGGCAGCGCAACGAGGTTCATGAGCAGCGAAATTATAGGTTTGAGGGTCGGCCTGCATGACTGGCTGGCCTCTGCGCCCGGGCAGCACCTGCTGGCCTGGGAGCGTGCCTGTTTCGACGTGGCGGTGTCCGACCTGTTTGGCTACCACGCGCTGCAGCTCGGCTTGCCCGAAGTGGACGCGCTGCAGACCAACCGCATGCCGCACCAGTGGCTGGCCATGCCCGATGCCGCAGCCGCGGCCGCGCTGGGCCACGAAGGGGGCGTTCTGTCGTGCGACTTCACCGCGCTGCCGTTTCCCGAAAACAGCCTGGATCTGGTGGTGCTGCCGCACACGCTGGACCTGAGCGCTGACCCTCACGCCACGCTGCGCGAGGTGGAACGGGTGCTGGTGCCCGACGGCCGGGTCATCGTTTGCGGCTTCAACCCGGCCAGCCTGTGGGGCCTGCGCCAGCGACGCGCCGAGCTCTACCGCCGCTGGGGCGCGGGGCAGGGCTACCTGCCCGAAGACACCGGACGCATCGGCTACTGGCGGCTGCGCGACTGGTTGCGGCTGCTGAGCTTCGAGGTCGAGACCGCGCAGTTCGGCTGCTGGCGCCCGGCGGTGCGCAGCGATCAATGGCTGCAGCGCACCGCATGGATGGACACGCTGGGCTCGCGCTGGTGGCCGATCTTCGGTGCGGCGTATTTCCTGGTGGCAGTCAAGCGGGTGCAGGGCATGCGGCTGGTCACCGCGAGCTGGAAGGGCGTGCGGGCCCGTGCCCCCGCACCGGTGGCCGTCGGCCACCCGACGCGTCAGCACCGCGACCGCTCGCGTCGCGCCCCCCGCGCATGACCGAGGCGCGCTCCGTGGTGGAGATCTACACCGATGGCGCCTGCAAGGGCAACCCCGGCCCGGGCGGCTGGGGCGTGCTGCTGCGGGCAGGCACCAGCGAAAAGGAACTGTTTGGCGGCGAGGCCAGCACCACCAACAACCGCATGGAGCTGCGCGCGGTGATCGAAGCACTGTCGGCCCTCAAGCGGCCCTGCGATGTGAAGCTGCATGTGGACAGCCAGTACGTGCTCAAGGGCATGACCGAGTGGCTGCAGGGCTGGAAGGCCAAGGGCTGGCGTACCGCAGGCAAGCAACCGGTAAAGAACGTCGACCTGTGGCAGGAGCTCGATGCGCTGGTGAACGGCGCCGGGCATCGCATCGAATGGCACTGGGTGCGGGGGCACAACGGCGACCCGGGCAACGAGCGCGCGGACGAACTGGCCAACCAGGGCGTGCTGTCGGTGCAGCGCAGCATGTGAAGCAAGGGTAAAGACGCGTCGCCCGCGGACAACGGTTCCCGAGTGCGTTGCCCGGCGAGTGACAGGCCGGGATGGGCAATCCCGCGGTGCACTGGTACATTGGCCCTTTGATCGTTGGATCCTTCGGCCGGCCGCCGTGTTGCGCTAGCGGTGCCGCCTCTGATTGCACTCATGACATCCAGAGTCCTCTACACCGCGATCGCGGTGATCGGCATCGGCGCAGCGTCCGGCGCCGCCTGGTGGTATCAAAACCAGCCCCGCAATCCTCCCAAACCCGACGCCGCTTCGGCGCCAGGCGCCGCAAGCCCTGCGCCTGCGGGAGCAGCAAGTGGCCCCGGCACCGCGGGCGGTGGCGCCGGGGGTCCGGCGCGTCCGGCGGCCGTCGAGGTGGCGCGCGTCGAGGTGACCCGGCTGGTGGACGACACCCAGGCGGTGGGCAGCCTGCGCTCGCGCCAGGGCGTGATGGTGCGCCCCGAGGTCAGCGGCCGCATCACGCAGCTGAACTTTCGCGACGGGGACCGTGTGCGAAAGGGCCAGCTGCTGGTGCAGCTCGACGACACGCTGCAGGTGGCGCAGATCAAGCAGGCCGAGGCCGAGCTGTCCATCGCGCGCGCCAACCACAAGCGCAACCAGGAACTGGTGGCGCAGGGCTTCATCAGCCAGCGCTCGGTGGACGAGAGCGCGGCCAACCTCGAGGTGGCGCAGGCCAAGCTTTCACTGGCGCAGGCCAACGCCGCGCGGCTGCGCATCACCGCGCCGTTCGATGGCATGACCGGCATCCGCAGCGCCAATCCGGGCGACTACCTGAAGGACGGCGCTGACATCGTGAACATCGAGGACATCGATGCGGTGTTTGTCGACTTCCGCCTGCCCGAGCGCTTCCAGACCAAGGTGCGGCGCGGCCAGACCGCGGCGGTCGAGATCGACGCGCTGCCCGGGCGCAAGTTCAACGCGCTGGTGCAGGCGATCGACCCGCTGATCGATGCCAACGGCCGCTCGATCGCGGTGCGCGGCTGCATCGACAACCGCCAGATGCAACTGCGCCCCGGCATGTTTGCACGGGTCAATGCGGTGTTTGGCGAACGCGAGCAGGCGATGGTGATTCCGGAAGAAGCGATCGTTCCCTTCGGGGGCCGCCAGTTCGTCATCAAGGTGGTTGACGGTGCCGACAAGGACAGCAAGGTGTCGCAGCGGGTGGAGGTCAAGATCGGTATCCGTCGCCCCGGGCAGGTCGAAATCGTCGAGGGCCTGAGCCCGGGCGAGACGGTGGTGGTCGCCGGCCAGCAGCGGTTGCAGCGCGACGGTAGCCCGGTGCGGGTGATCGATGTGCCGCGTGGACCAGGTGGACCAGGTGGGGCGGGCAGCGCGGGTGGCGCCGGTGGCCCCGGCGCCCAAGCGGCGGCGGGTGCTCCGGGCGGTGCGCGGGCGCCGGGCGGTCCCGGGGCTGTTGCAAGCGCACCTGGTGCGCCTGGCAAGGCCGCGGGTGGACCTGGTGTGGCGGGCGGTGGGTCGGGCGCTGGGGCCGGTGGTGCACGCAACGCGGCAGGCGCTGGGCGACCGGGCGGCCCTGGGGCTGCTGCGGGCGCAAACGCAGCGCAAGGCCCGAACCCGTGTGCCATGGACCTGGCTGAGGCCTCACGCCGATGAAACTCTCCGAACTTTCGATCCGCCGGCCGGTCTTTGCGACCGTCATCTCGCTGCTGGTGCTGCTGATCGGCCTGGTCAGCTTCAACAAGCTCCCGCTGCGCGAGTATCCGAAGATCGACGAGCCGGTGGTCACCGTCAGCGTGCGCTACCCCGGCGCGTCGGCCGAGGTGGTGGAGTCGCAGATCGCCAACCCGCTGGAGGACTCGATCGCAGGCATCGACGCGGTCGATGTGATCACCTCGATCAGCCGCGCCGAGCAGGCCCAGATCACGGTGCGCTTCCGGCTCGAGAAAGACGCCGACGCGGCCGCAGCCGAGGTGCGCGACCGCACCTCGCGCGTGCGCAACCGGCTGCCGCAGTCGATTGAAGAGCCGGTGATCGCCAAGGTCGAGGCCGACGCCTTCCCGGTGATCTGGCTTGCGTTCTCCAGCGACACCCATTCGCCGCTGCAGATCAACGAGATGGTCTCGCGCATCGTCAAGCCGCGGCTGCAGACCGTGACCGGTGCCGCCGATGTGCGCATCTTCGGCGAGCGCAAGTACGCCATGCGGGTGTGGCTGGACCCCGACCGCATGGCCGGCTACCGGCTGACCACACAGGACGTGGAAGACGCGATCCGCCGCAACAACCTGGAGGTGCCCGCCGGCCGCATCGAATCAACCCAGCGCGAGTTTTCGGTGACTTCGCAAACCGACCTGCAGCGTCCCGCGCAGTTCGGCGACATCGTCATCCGCAGCGTCAACGGCTTTCCGGTCAAGCTGCGCGATGTGGCCCGCGTGGCCGAAGGGCCGGCAGAAGAACGCAGCTCGGTGCGACTGAACGGGCGCCCCGCCATTTCGGCTGGCGTGATCCGCCAGGCCACTGCCAACCCGCTGATCCTGAGCCAGGGCGTGCGCGACATGATCCCCAAGCTCAAGGCCGACCTGCCGCCGGGCATCGAGATCGACATCGCCAACGACAACTCGGTGTTCATCGACCGCTCGATCAAGAACGTGTTCAAGACCATCGTCGAGGCGGTGGTGCTGGTGGCGGTGGTGATCTTCGTCTTCCTGCGCACGCTGCGCGCGTCGATCATTCCGATCGTCACCATCCCGGTCAGCCTGGTGGGCGCCTTCGCCCTGATGGCGCTGGCGGGCTTCACGGTGAACACGCTCACCCTGCTGGCGCTGGTGCTGGCCATTGGCCTGGTGGTGGACGACGCCATCGTGATGCTGGAGAACATCTACCGCCACATCGAAGAGGGCATGGAGCCGTTTGCCGCTGCCATCAAGGGCGCGCGCGAAATTGCGTTTGCGGTGGTGGCGATGACGATGACGCTGGCCGCGGTGTACGCGCCGCTGGCCTTCACGCCGGGGCGCACCGGCCGGCTGTTCATCGAGTTCGCGCTGGCGCTTGCCGGCGCGGTGATCGTGTCGGGCTTCATTGCGCTCACGCTCACGCCCATGCTGTGCTCCAAGCTGCTCAAGCACAGCAACAACCCGTGGTTCTTCGACCGCTGGATGGAGCGTGCCCTGAGTGCGCTGACCACCGGCTACGAGCGCCTGCTGCGTCTGGTGCTGCTGCGCCGTTTCGATGCGCGGCGTGAGCGCACCGGCGGTGTGGCGATGCTGCTGCGCGGCGTGCTGCAGATGCGCTGGCTGGTGCTGCTGGGCATGGGTGGTGTGGTGCTGTCGCTGGTTCTGATCTTTCCGACGATGAAGCGCGAACTCGCGCCGCTGGAAGACCGGGGCGTGATCCTCACCGTGGTGAATGCTCCCGACGGCTCCACGCTGGATTTCACCCAGCGCTATGCACAGGCGATCGAGCGCATTGGCCAACCCTATAAGGAATTCGA
>JBDLRH010000141.1:0-15493 GCA_039800165.1 Pseudomonadota bacterium | reverse complement strand
CTCGTGGCGGAAGTGCTTGATCATCGCGCGCACCGGCATGGCCGCCGCATCACCCAGCGCACAGATGGTGCGGCCCTGGATGTTGTCGGCCACCGAATTCAGCAAGTCGAGGTCGGCGGGTCGGCCTTCGCCGCGGTGGATGCGGTCGACCAGCCGCCACAGCCAGCCCGTGCCCTCGCGGCAGGGAGTGCACTGGCCGCACGACTCGTGCATGTAGAAGTACGACAGCCGCTTGAGCGACTCCACCATGCAGCGGGTGTCGTCCATCACGATGACCGCGCCCGAGCCCAGCATCGAGCCGGCCTTGGCGATGGAGTCGTAGTCCATCGTGCATTCCATCATCGTGGCTGCGGGCAGCACCGGCGCCGACGATCCGCCCGGAATCACTGCCTTGAGCGTGCGGCCCTTGCGCACGCCGCCGGCCAGCTCCAGCAGCTTGGCAAACGGTGTGCCCAGCGGAATCTCGTAGTTGCCCGGCATCTCCACATCGCCCGACACCGAGAAGATCTTGGTGCCGCCGTTGTTGGGCTTGCCGCACTCCAGATAGGCCTGGCCACCGTTGCGGATGATCCAGGGCACCGCAGCGAAGGTTTCGGTGTTGTTGATGGTGGTGGGCTTGCCGTACAGGCCGAAGCTCGCCGGGAACGGCGGCTTGAAGCGCGGCTGGCCCTTCTTGCCCTCCAGACTTTCGAGCAGGCCGGTCTCTTCGCCGCAGATGTAGGCGCCGAAGCCGTGGAACGCATGCAGCTGGAAGCTGAAGCCGCTGCCCAGGATGTTGCTGCCCAGCAGGCCGGCAGCGCGTGCTTCTTCCAGGGCTTCTTCAAAGCGCTCGTAGGTCTGGAAGATCTCGCCGTGGATGTAGTTGTAGCCCACGCTGATGCCCATCGCGTAGGCGGCGATCGCCATGCCCTCGATCACGATGTGCGGGTTGTAGTGCAGGATGTCGCGGTCCTTGCAGGTGCCCGGCTCGCCCTCATCCGAGTTGCACACCAGGTACTTCTGCCCGGGGAACTGCCGCGGCATGAAGCTCCACTTCAGGCCGGTCGGAAAGCCCGCGCCGCCGCGGCCACGCAGCGCCGATTCCTTGACGGTGGCGATCACCTGGTCTTGCGTCAGACCTTCGCTGCCGTCTTTGCCGAGGATCCTGCGCAGGGCCTGGTAGCCGCCGCGCGCCTCGTAGTCCTTCAGGCGCCAGTTGGTGCCATCCAGGCCGGCGTAGATCTGCGGGTTGATGTGGCGGCCGTGAAAGCAGGTCTGAACCCCGGTGGCCTGGAACTGCGAGAGCACTTGCTGGGCGTTCATCACTGCACCCCCACTTTGCGCAAGCCGTCGACCAGCTGGTCGAGCTTGTCGTTGCTCATGAAGCTGCACATGGTGCGGTCGTTGACCAGCATCACCGGCGCGTCGGCGCAGGCGCCCAGGCACTCGCTTTGCTGCACGGTGAACAGGCCGTCAGCGGTGGTGCCCCCCATCTCGACACCGAGCTTGCTGCACAGGTGGTTCAGCGCCTTCTGGCCGTCGCGCAGCTGGCACGGCAGGTTGGTGCAGACGTTGAGCTTGTACTTGCCCACCGGCTGCTGGTTGTACATGTTGTAGAAGGTCGTGACCTCGTGCACCGCGATCGGCGGCATGCCCAGGTAGTCGGCCACGGCCTGCTCGGCCTCCATGCTGACCCAGCCCTGCTCCTGCTGCACGATCGACAGGCAGGCCATCACGGCCGACTGCTTCTGCTCGGGTGGGTACTTGGCGACTTCGCGGTCGAAGCGCGCCCGGGTGGCGTCGGAAATCATCGATCGATCTCCCCAAACACGATGTCCATGGTTCCGATGATGGCGACCGCGTCGGCGATCATGTGGCCGCGGCCCATCTCGTCAAGCGCTGCCAGGTGCGGAAAGCCCGGCGCGCGGATCTTCAGGCGGTACGGCTTGTTGGCGCCGTCGCTCATCAGGTAGATGCCGAACTCGCCCTTGGGGTGCTCGACGGCGGCATAGGCCTCGCCCTCGGGCACGTGGAAGCCCTCGGTAAAGAGCTTGAAGTGGTGGATCAGCTCTTCCATGCTCGACTTCATCGCCTCGCGCGAGGGCGGCGCCACCTTGTGGTTGTCGGTGATCACCGGTCCCGGGTTCTTTCGCAGCCAGTCCACGCACTGCTGGATGAGGCGGTTGCTCTGGCGCATCTCTTCCACGCGCACCAGGTAGCGGTCGTAGCAGTCGCCGGTCTTGCCGACCGGCACGTCGAAGTCCATGCGGTCGTACACGTCGTAGGGCTGCTGCTTGCGCAAATCCCACGCGATGCCCGAGCCGCGCAGCATCGCGCCGGTGAAGCCCAGCTGCAGCGCGCGCTCGGGCGTCACCACGCCGATGCCCACGGTGCGCTGCTTCCAGATGCGGTTGTCGGTGAGCAGCGTCTCGTACTCGTCGATGTACTTCGGGAAGCGCCTGGTGAAGTCTTCGATGAAGTCAAGCAGCGAGCCCTGGCGGTTCTCGTTGAGCCTGGCGATTGCGCGCTCGTTCTTGATCTTGCTGACCTTGTACTGCGGCATGCTGTCGGGCAGGTCGCGGTACACGCCGCCCGGGCGGAAGTAGGCCGCATGCATGCGCGCACCCGACACCGCCTCGTACATGTCGAACAGGTCTTCGCGCTCGCGGAAGCAGTAGATCAGCATGTTCATCGCGCCGCAGTCCATGCCATGGCAGCCCAGCCACAGCAGGTGGTTCAGCAGGCGCGTGATCTCGGCAAACATCACGCGGATGTACTGCGCGCGCTCGGGCACTTCCAGGCCCATCAGCTTCTCGATGGCCAGGCAGTACGCATGCTCGTTGGACATCATCGAGACGTAGTCCAGCCGGTCCATGTAGGGCAGCGACTGGATGAAGGTCTTGCTCTCGGCCAGCTTCTCGGTGGCGCGGTGCAGCAGGCCGATGTGCGGGTCGGCGCGCTGGATCACCTCGCCGTCGAGCTCGAGCACCAGGCGCAGCACGCCGTGCGCGGCCGGGTGCTGCGGGCCGAAGTTCAGGGTGTAGTTCTTGATCTCTGCCATCTCAGCCTGCGCGCTTCAGCGCAGCCCCCCGTACTGCTCTTCGCGGATGATGCGCGGCGTGATCTCGCGTGGCTCGATCGTCACCGGCTGGTAGATCACGCGCTTGCTCTCCGGGTCGTAGCGCATCTCGACATGCCCGCTCGTCGGGAAGTCCTTGCGGAACGGGTGGCCGATGAAGCCGTAATCGGTGAGCAGGCGACGCAGGTCGTCGTGGCCCTCGAAGACGATGCCGTACAGGTCGAACGCCTCGCGCTCGAACCAGTTCGCACCGCTCCAGACGTCGCACACCGAGTCCAGCACCGGGAAGTCGTCGTCCAGCGCAAAGGCCTTCAGGCGCACGCGCTGGTTCAGGCTGACCGACAGCAGGTGCACCACCGCGCCAAAGCGCGGGCCGTCCCAGCGGCCGTTGCCGTAGTCGGACATGTCCACGCCGCACAGGTCGATCAGCTGCTCGAAGCGGCATTCGGCGTGGTCGCGCAGCAACTGCGCTGCGGCGTGGTAGTCGCGTGCGGCCACCTCCACCGTCACTTCGCCCAGCCGCACCACGCAGCTGCGCGCCTTGTCGCCCAGCACGCGGGCGAGCGTGTCGCGCAGCGCGTCGGGATGAATGGCCGTCGGGGTCATCAAATGCTCCTTGGCCTTCAGGCGCGTGCAATGGTTTGCGTGCGGCGGATCTTCTGCTGCAGCTGGATGATTCCGTACAGCAGCGCCTCGGCCGTGGGCGGGCAGCCCGGCACGTACACATCCACCGGCACGATGCGGTCGCAGCCGCGCACCACCGAGTAGCTGTAGTGGTAGTAGCCGCCGCCGTTGGCGCACGAGCCCATGCTCAGCACCCAGCGCGGCTCGGCCATCTGGTCGTACACCTTGCGCAGCGCCGGCGCCATCTTGTTGCACAGCGTGCCGGCCACGATCATCAGGTCCGACTGGCGCGGGCTCGGGCGGAACAGCATGCCGAAGCGGTCGATGTCGTAGCGCGATGCGCCCGCGTGCATCATCTCCACCGCACAGCATGCGAGGCCAAAGGTCATTGGCCACAGCGAGCCGGTCTTGGCCCAGTTGATCACCGTGTCCACCGTGGTGGTGACCACGCCTTCCTTCAGGATGCCTTCAATTGCCATTGCCTTGCGTCCTTCTCGTTGCCCGGCCCGGTCATTCCCAGTCGAGCGCGCCCTTCTTCCACTCGTAGATGAAACCCACCACGAGGATGCCCAGGAAAACCATCATGGCCCAGAAGCCGGTCGCGCCGATGTCGCCCAGCGCGACGGCCCAAGGGAAGAGGAAAGCGATTTCGAGATCGAACAGGATGAAGAGGATGGCCACCAGGTAGTAGCGCACATCGAACTTCATGCGCGCGTCTTCGAAGGCTTCGAAGCCGCACTCGTAGGGAGAGTTCTTTTCGGCGTCGGGGCGGTTGGGACCGATCACCCAGCCCAGCACCTGGGGCACCACGCCAACAGCAATACCGACCAGGATGAACAACAGGACTGGCAGGTACTGATCGAGATTCATGACGCGGCTTGTGTACTGCGGCCTTGCGGACCTTCTCCTGTCTGCAAGGCTCTTGATCTTGGTGCCGTCGGCGAGACTCGAACTCGCACAGCTTTCGCCACTACCCCCTCAAGATAGCGTGTCTACCAATTTCACCACGACGGCTGTTCTGGCTGCCTGAACGACTCGAGGACTTCCGCCGTCCAGACAGCCTGAAATTCTACTCTGAAAACTGCGGGTTTCCCCCTGAAATCGTCACCAGACATGTCTGCCGACGACGGGGTGAATGCACCGATGTGCAGCCACGCACCAGCCGCACGCGGCCGATGCCGCGCACCTGCTGCATGAACGCGGCGCAGATGCGGCCACACCGCGGCACCCGTGCCGCAGAAATGCCGTGCAGATGCCGGTCAGTTCTTCGGAATGGCGCCGGCGCCCGTCGCCGGGGCGGCGGGAGCGGCGGGTGCGGGGGCACCCGGTGCGGCAGGTACAGCACCTGTGCTACCCGTGGGCGCCTGCGTGCCAGGGATCTGCTCTGCGCCGGTGGCCGGTGCGGTGACCGGGGCGCGCTCGAGCACGCTGCCCGAGCTCTGCGGACGCACATTGCCGAAGTAGGACAACAGCAAGGTGCAGACGAAGAACACGGTGGCGAGCACGGCGGTGGTGCGCGACAGGAAGTTGGCGCTGCCGGTGGCGCCAAACAGGCTGCCCGAGCCACCGCTGCCGAAGGCCGCACCCATGTCGGCGCCCTTGCCGTGCTGCACGAGGATCAGGCCGATCATGCCGAGTGCGGTGAGGATCTGCACCACCAGCAACAAGGTCAGGAAGAAGTTCATGGTCAGGGACTCCGTGGATTCGTGATGGCTGCTGCGCTTGCTCAGCGGCCCGCAGTGGTTGCGGCCGATGCCGCGGCAATGATCTGAAGAAAGTCGGCCGACTTGAGCGACGCGCCGCCGATCAGGCCGCCGTCGATGTCGGGCTGCGCCAGCAGCTGCGCCGCATTCGCCGCGTTCATGCTGCCGCCGTAGAGGATGCACACGCGGTCATCGCGCGCGGTGGCCGCATGCAGCTGCGCGCGCAGTACCGCATGCACCGCCTGCGCCTGCTCGGGCGTGGCGGTCTTGCCGGTACCGATGGCCCACACCGGCTCGTAGGCAACGACGATTTCGCTGATGCAGTGGCCGTTGACATGGATGACCGCAGCCAGCTGCCGCTTGACCACCGCTTCGGTCTGGCCGGCCTCGCGCTCGGCAAGCGTCTCGCCCACGCAGACGATCGGCGTGATGCCGCAGGCCAGCGCCGCCTTCGCCTTGTCGGCCACCAGCGCATCGGTCTCGCCGTGGTACTGGCGCCGCTCCGAATGGCCGACGATCACGTAGCGGGTGGCGAAGTCGCGCAGCATCGCGCCAGACACCTCGCCGGTGTAGGCGCCCTTGTCGTGCGCCGACACATCCTGCGCGCCCAGCGCCAGGGCCGAGCCCTTCACCAGCGCCGCCACCTGCGACAGGTACGGCGCGGGCACGCACACCGCCGCATGGCAGGTCGCCGAGCCCAGGCCTGCGATCACCTCGCGCACCAGGGCCTCGTTGGCAGCCAGGCTGCCATTCATCTTCCAGTTGCCAGCGATCAGCTTGCGGCGCGTCATCGCATCACCAGGTCAGCACGATCTTGCCCACATGGGCGTTCGATTCCATCAGCGCATGCGACTTGGCTGCATCGGCCGCCGCAAAGGTGCTGTGGATCACCGGCTTGATGGCACCGCTTTCCATCAGCGGCCACACATGCGTGCGCAGCGACTGCGCAATCGCGGTCTTGAAGGCAATGCTGCGCGGGCGCAGCGTCGATCCGGTGATGGTGATCCGGCGGCGCAGCACCAGGCCGGCGTTGAAGCCGCTCTGGATGCCGCCTTGCACCGCGATGATCACGATGCGCCCGTCTTCCGCCACGCACTCGACCTCGCGCGCCACGTAGTCGCCCGCCACCATGTCGAGCACCACATTCACACCCAGTCCGCCGGTCAGGCGCTTGGCCTCGGCCACGAAGTCCTGCGTGCGGTAGTTGATGGCGTGATCGGCGCCGAGCTTCAGGCAGGCGGCGCACTTGTCGTCGCTGCCGGCGGTCACGATGACGGTGGCGCCCAGCGCCTTGGCCATCTGGATCGCGGTCACGCCGATGCCGCTGGAGCCGCCCTGCACCAGCAGGGTTTCGCCGCGCTGCAGCTTCGCGCGGTCAAACACGTTGCTCCAGACGGTGAAGAAGGTCTCGGGCAGCGAGGCCGCCTCGATGTCGCTCAGGCCGCGTGGCACGGGCAGGCACTGGCCCACCGGCGCCACGCAGAGCTCGGCGTAGCCGCCGCCCGCCACCAGCGCGCACACGCGGTCGCCCACCTTCAGGCCCGCGGCGGCCATGGCAGCCGCGTCGCCCGATTCGATGGTGCCGGCCACTTCCAGCCCGGGGATGTCAGACGCGCCGGGCGGCACCGGGTAGTTGCCGGTGCGCTGCAGCACATCAGGGCGATTCACGCCCGATGCACTCACGCGGATCAGCAACTCGCCGGCGCCGGCCACCGGGGCCGGGCGCTCGCAGGCTTTCAGCACCTCGGGGGCGCCGTAGGACGTGATCTCGATGGCTCGCATGTTCGACAGCGTGGATGGAGACGGCTCAAGCGCAACGCGGCCCGCCGGTCGCGGGCGGGCCGTGCAGCACTTACTGCTGTTGCTGCTGTTGTTGTTGCGCGGGCAGCTCGCCGTAGGCCGGGCGGTCCAGCAGCGCCTTCATCGACAGCTTGACGCGGCCCTTCTCGTCGGTCTCGAGCACCTTCACCCGCACGATCTGGCCTTCGCTCAGGTAGTCGGTGACCTTCTCGACGCGCTGGTGCGCGATCTGGCTGATGTGCAGCAGGCCATCCTTGCCGGGCAGCAGGTTGACCAGCGCACCGAAGTCCAGGATCTTGGTGATCGGGCCTTCGTAGATCTTGCCGATCTCGACCTCGGCCGTGATCTGCTCGATGCGGCGCTTGGCTTCCTCGGCGCGGTCGGCGTCGGTGGAAGCGATGGTGATGGTGCCGTCTTCGCCGATGTCGATGGTGCAGCCGGTCTCGTCGGTGAGTGCGCGGATGGTGGCGCCGCCCTTGCCAATCACGTCGCGGATCTTCTCGGGGTTGATCTTCATCGTGTACAGGCGCGGTGCGAACTGCGACACCTCGGTCTTGGCCTCGCCCATCGCGTCCTGCATCTTGCCCAGGATGTGCATGCGTGCTTCCTTGGCCTGCGCCAGGGCGACCTGCATGATCTCCTTGGTGATGCCCTGGATCTTGATGTCCATCTGCAGCGCGGTGATGCCGTTGGTGGTGCCGGCCACCTTGAAGTCCATGTCGCCCAGGTGGTCCTCATCACCCAGGATGTCGGTCAGCACCGCAAAGCGGTTGCCGTCCTTGATCAGGCCCATGGCGATGCCGGCCACATGGGCCTTCATCGGCACGCCGGCGTCCATCATGGCCAGGCAGCCGCCGCAGACGGAAGCCATCGACGACGAGCCGTTGGATTCGGTGATCTCCGACACCACGCGGATGGTGTAGGGGAACTCTTCCTTGGTCGGCAGGCAGGCGACCAGCGCGCGCTTGGCCAGACGGCCGTGGCCCACTTCGCGGCGCTTGGTGCTGCCCATGCGGCCCACTTCGCCGGTGGCGAACGGGGGCATGTTGTAGTGGAACAGGAAGCGGTCTTCGAACTCGCCGGCCAGCGCGTCGATGCGCTGCGCGTCGCGCTCGGTGCCCAGCGTGGCAATCACCAGCGCCTGCGTCTCGCCGCGGGTGAACAGCGCCGAGCCGTGGGTGCGCGGCAGCACGCTGTTGCGGATCTCGATGGGGCGCACGGTGCGGGTGTCGCGTCCGTCGATGCGCGGCTCGCCCGACAGGATCTGGCTGCGCACGATGCGCGCCTCGATCTCGAACAGCAGGTTGTCGACCTTGATCGGGTCGAACTCGACGCCCTGCGCCGTCAGCGCGGCCTTGGCGCCGGCGTAGGCCTCGCGGCAGGCCTGGGTGCGGGCCTGCTTGTTGCGGATCTGGTAGGCCGCGCGCAGCGGGCCTTCGGCTGCAGCGGTGATCTTGGCAATGAAGTCCTCGTCACGCGCCGGCGGCTGCCAGTCCCACACCGGCTTGCCAGCGTCGCGCACGAGTTCGTGGATGGCGTTGATCGCGATCTGGCTTTGCTCGTGGCCGAACACCACACCACCCAGCATCACTTCTTCGGACAGCTGCAGCGCCTCGGACTCGACCATCAGCACGGCGGCTTCGGTGCCCGCCACCACCAGGTCCATCTGGCTGTCCTTGCGCTGGGTCTGGCCCGGGTTCAGCACGTACTGGCCGTTGATGTAGCCCACGCGCGCCGCGCCGATCGGGCCATTGAACGGGATGCCGCTGATCGACAGGGCGGCCGACGTGGCGATCATCGCGGCGATGTCGGCATCGACCTCGGGGTTCAGCGAGACGGTGTGGATGACCACATGCACCTCGTTGTAGAAGCCGTCCGGAAACAGCGGGCGGATCGGGCGGTCGATCAGGCGGCTGGTCAGGGTTTCGAGTTCGCTGGGCTTGGCCTCGCGCTTGAAGAAGCTGCCCGGGATCTTGCCGGCCGCGTAGGTCTTCTCGATGTAGTCCACCGTCAGCGGAAAGAAGTCCTGGCCGGGCTTGGCGCTCTTGGACGCGACCACGGTGGCCAGCACCACGGTGTCGTCGATGTTGACCAGCACCGCGCCGGTGGCCTGGCGGGCGATCTCGCCGGTTTCCATGGTGACCGTGTGCTGGCCCCACTGGAAGGTCTTGGTGACTTTGTTGAAGATGCTCATATCGTGCTCCTGAGAGGTGCCGCACAACTGCGGCCACCGGTGCGGCGCATGAGGCTGCGCCCGTAGCCCGGAGTCACCTGCCACGACACGATGCCATTCCAGAAACCTGCGCCCCCGAGGGGGCCGGTGGCTTGTGGAATGACACAGCGCGTGCTCGTGCGGACGTCTCCGAAGTGCAAAGCGCCTGAGTCAGCCGAAGACCAACCCAGGCGCCTTGTTCCCGTGCGGGCCCTGCTTACTTGCGCAGGCCCAGCTTGGCGATGAGCGCGGTGTAGCGCTCAGCGTCCTTGTTCTTGAGGTAGGCCAGCAGGCTCTTGCGCTGGTTGACCATGCGCAGCAGGCCGCGGCGGCCATGGTGGTCCTTGGCGTGCGTCTTGAAGTGGGGGGTGAGCTCGTTGATGCGGGCGGTCAGCAGGGCGACCTGCACCTCGGGGCTTCCGGTGTCGTTCGCGGCGCGCGCGTGGGCCTTGACGATCTCGGCCTTGTTCGTGGCAGACATGATTTTCCTTGGGTTCGTTGTTGACTTGCGAGGGGCGCTGGAAAGTGCATCCCCACGTGCGCTCCGCCCCCGTGAGGGGCAAAGCCTTCGAATTATAGCGGAGCCGGTGGGCTCAGGCGCCCAGCCAGCGGCGCAGGCGGGCCACGCCCTCCTCCAGCCGGCTGACGTCGCGCGAGGCGAAGCACCAGCGCAGCCAGTCGCGCGCCACCTGCTGCCCCAGCGGCGTGAAGGCGCTGCCCGGGGCCAGGCCGAGCCCGGCTTCGGCCACCAGCTGCTTGGCCAGCGGCAGGGAGTCGTCGTATCCCGCAATGCGGAAAAACGCATACATGCCGCCGCGCGCCGGCTGCACCGAGATGCCGGGCACCGCCTGCAGCAGCGGCACCAGCGTGTCGCGGCAGCGCCGGAAGTGCTGCACCAGCGCCGGCGTGATCTCGGGCTCGCGGCGAATGGCCTCGATGCCTGCGCGCTGCACGAAGGTCGGCGCGCACGAGGTGTTGAACTCGATGAGCTTGCTCACATGCGGCGTGAGCGCCGGCGGCATCACCAGCCAGCCCAGCCGCCAGCCCGTCATCAGGAAGGTCTTGGAAAAGCTGTGCGCCACCACAAGCCGGTCGTCAGCCGAAGCAATGTCCAAAAACGACGGCGCGCAGTCGTTGGGCGTGGGCTCGTAGTACAGCCGCTCGTACACCTCGTCGGCCAGGATCCAGGTGCCGGTCTTGCGACAATGGGCCAGGATGGCCTGCTGCTCGTCGCGGGTGAGCGTCCAGCCGGTGGGGTTGTTCGGCGCGTTGACGATCAGCATCCGCGTGTCTGGCGTGATCGCGTCCAGCAGGCGCTGCAGGTCCAGGCGCCATTCGCCGTCCACCGGCTGCAGCGGCACGTCGTGCACCTTGGCGCCCATGATGATCGACTGCTGGATCAGGTTGGGCCACACCGGCGTGACCGCCACCACCCGCGAGCCGGCGTCCACGATCGCCTGCGTGGCCAGCATCAGCGCGCTGACGCCGCTGGAGGTGGCGCCGATGCGGCTTTCGTCCAGCCCCGCGGCCTGCGGATGCACCCGCTGCATGTAGCCGGTGATGGCCGCGCGCAGTTCGGGAATGCCGAGGTTGTGGTTGTAGAAGGTCTCGCCGTCCATCAGCGAGCGCACCGCCGCCTCCCGCACCGCAGGCGAGGTCACTTCGTCGCTCTCGCCGAACCAGAAGCGCAGCACGTCGGGCTGGCCCAGCGCCGCGTTGACCACCTGGCGGATGCGCGAGCCTTCGAGTTGTTCGATCGCTGTTCTCATGCGTGGGATGGTAGCGGAGCGCCCGCACGGCCGCGCCGGGGCGCTGTCACGGCCGCACCATCGCGCACGGCGTGGGCAGCTCGGCGGCGGCGGCATCGAGGCGGCGGACGATGCGAAAGCCAAAGCCCGAGCCTTCGCTGTCAAACGGCACGCCGGGCGCGCCCTGCCGCTCCATCACGCCCACCACCAGCGGCTGCTGCAACTGGTGGTCGCTGGCGCGCATGCGCCCGCGGTGCCCGGCGACGCTGACGCTCACGCCCTTCAGCGCCCACGCGACGGCGGCTGCCTCCACGCTGCCGGCCTTCTCGATGGCCTGAGCCAGCGCCTCGATCATCAGCTGCATGCGCAGGTGCGGGTAGTCGTCGGCCGCGCGGGGATAGCGGGCCCGAAAGGCCTGGTAGAAGGCCTCGCTGTCGCGACCCGGCACATTCGGCATCCACTCGGCCACCGCCAGCACGCGGCCCACGCCCGCCTCGCCAATGGCCGCCGGTGCGCCCAGCGCGTTGCCGTAGAAGGTGTAGAACTTGCCGTCGTAGCCCACGTCGCGTGCGGCCTTCACCAGCAGGGTCAGGTCCTGGCTGAAGTTGCCGGTGATCACCGCATCGGCGCCGCTGGCCTGGATCTTGGTGGCGTAGGGCGCGAAGTCCTTGATGCGCAGCAGCGGATGCAGCTCGTCGCCGACGATGCGCACGTCCGGGCGCTGCACCGCAAGCTGGCGGCGCGCCTCGCGCAGCACCGCCTGGCCGAAGCTGTAGTCCTGCCCGATCAAGTACACCGATCGCACCGCGCGGTCGTCGCGCAGCACCGACATCAGCGCGGCCATGCGCATGTCGGCATGTGCATCGAAGCGGAAATGCCAGAAGCTGCAGCGCTCGTTGGTGAGTGCCGGGTCGACCGCCGAGTAGTTCAGCAACAGCACCCGCCGCGCCGGGTCGCGCTCGTTGTGCTTGCCGATCGCATCGGCCAGCGCCGCCGTCACCGCCGACGAATTGCCCTGCAGCACCACGCGCGCGCCGTCGTCGATGGCTGCGCGCAGGGCCGACAGCGCCTCTTCGATCTGGCCCTTGCTGTCGTAGCGCTCAAGCGCCAGTCGCCTTGCGCTGCCGCCCACGCGCACGCCGCCGCGCGCGTTCACACGCTCGATCGCCCACACCAGGTTGCGGAACACCGCCTCGCCGCCGTTGGCGTTGGGCCCGCTGAGGCCCTCGATCATGGCAAGCCGGATGGTGCTGTCGTCGCGTGCCGCAGCCCTGGGCAGCCAGCCCAGCCATGGGGATGCCGCCGCCGCTTTCAAGAGCGTGCGGCGCGACGGATGACGGGCGGTTTGCAAAAAAGAACTCCTTGAAAAACGAAGCCGCATGCTCACCTCGTGGACATGCGGCCAATGCAAAGCGCCGCGATTCTAAGGAGCCCGACATGTTCTTTGCCCCCGTGATCCGCAACCGTGCGTTCTCGCCCAACCTGCGCAGCTTCGACCGCGACTTCGAGCGCTTCGTCGACGAGGTGTTCTTCCACCCGGTGGTTGCCACCGCACGCACCACGCGTGCCGCACACGCTGCCGTGCCCCGCTGCGAGGTGACGCAGGGCGACGACGCCTGGACCCTGCGCCTGGACCTGCCCGGCGTGGGCAAGCAAGACCTGAGCATTGGCGCCGAAGGCCAGGTGCTGCGCATCGAGACCCGGCCCGAGGCCGCGCGTCAGGCCAAGTACGCCTGGGAGCTGCCGCAGGATGTGGATGTGGGCGCGAGTTCGGCCACGCTGGAAAACGGCGTGCTGACCCTGACGCTTGCGCGCGCCAAACCGGCGGCCAGGGTCACGCCGATTCCGCTGAGCTGATCTCGTCGAGCGGCCAGCGCGGCTTGACGTCAAACGCGTAGTCGCGCCGCGCCTGCTCCAGGCCCGCAGCCAGCCGCATCGCTGCGGCCAGCGCGATCATCGCGCCGTTGTCGGTGCACAGCGACAGCTCGGGGTAGTGCACCCGCACGCCCCGGCGCTCGCAGGCCGCGTCGAGCTCGGCACGCAGCCGGCGGTTGGCGCCCACGCCGCCGGCCACCACCAGCCGCTTCAGGCCGCTGGCCTGCAACGCTGCCAGCGACTTCTTCACCAGCACCTCGACGATGGCCGCCTCGGTCGATGCGGCCAGGTCGGCGCGCCGCGCAGGCAGCGCATCGCCGAGCTTGTTCACCTGCGTGAGCACCGCGGTCTTGAGACCCGCGAACGAGAAATCGAGGTTGCCGCTGTGCAGCAGCGGCCGCGGCAGCTTGAAGGCCGCATCGTCGCCCTGCTGCGCCAGCCGCGACAGCGCCGGCCCGCCCGGGTAGCCCAGCCCAAGCAGCTTGGCCGACTTGTCGAAGGCCTCGCCCGCCGCGTCGTCGATCGTCTCGCCCAGCAGTTCGTAGCGCCCCACGCCCTCCACCCGCATCAGCTGCGTGTGCCCGCCCGAGACCAGCAGCGCCACAAACGGGAACTGCGGCGCATCGGCGCTGAGAAAAGGCGACAGCAGGTGCCCCTCGAGGTGATGCACGCCCAGCACCGGGCGTTGCAGCGCCGCGCCCAGCGCGCACGCCACCCCCGCGCCCACCAGCAGCGCGCCGGCCAGCCCCGGGCCGCGGGTGTAGGCCACCACGTCGACGTGCGAAAGCTCGCAACCCGCTTCGGCCAGCACCTGCTGCGCCAGCGGCAGCACCCGGCGGATGTGGTCGCGGCTGGCGAGCTCCGGCACCACGCCGCCATAAGCCTGGTGCATCGCCACCTGGCTGTGCAGCGCATGCGCCAGCAGCCGCGGCGTGGCTGCGCCGGTCGCATCGACCAGCGCCACACCCGTCTCGTCGCACGAGCTTTCGATGCCCAGTACCTTCATGCAGCCGAGTGTAGGGGAGCACACCCGCCGGGCGCGGCCATGCGCCGGGGTGCGCCGCGGTATGCCGCGGGATGCCGCTGCAGGAAGGCCATCCGTCATTCGCCATATAGCCGCGCGTCATCATCCGTCGCCGACAATCGGCTCATGGGCATCAGCGCCTACCTCAAGGAAATCGGCCGCGGCAAGGAAGGTGCGCGGTCGCTGTCGCGTGAGCAGGCCGCAGACCTGATGGGTCAGGTGCTTGACGATCAGGTGAGCGATCTGGAGCTCGGTGCGTTTTGCATCGCCATGCGCGTCAAGGGCGAGTCGCCCGACGAGATGGCGGGCTTCATCGACGCAACCGAATCGCGGCTGCAGCGCCTGCCAGCCAGCGCCAGCCCGCTGGTGGTGCTGCCCAGCTACAACGGCGCGCGCAAGCTGCCGCTGCTCACGCCCCTGCTGGGCCTGCTGCTGGCACGCGAAGGCCTGCCGGTGCTGATTCATGGCGCGGCCACCGAATCGGCGCGTATCCATGTGGAGCCGGTGCTGGCGGCACTGGGCATCGCTGCGCTGCAGCGCGTGCGAGCGGTCGCGCCCGGCGAGCTGGCGTATGCGCCGACCGCGCTGCTCAGCCCGTCGCTGCTGCGCCTGCTGGAAGTGCGCCGCACCATCGGCCTGCGCAACCCGGCGCACAGCCTTGTGAAGCAGCTGAACCCCTGCGCAGGTGATGCCTTGCGCGTGGCGAGCTACACCCACCCCGAGTACGCCGCTTCGATGGCCGAGGTGTTCGGGCGCACCGGCGCCAGCGGCCTGCTGCTGCGCGGCACCGAAGGCGAGCCGGTGGCCGACCCGCGCCGCCTGCCGGCCATCCGTGTCTTCCACGGCGGCGCACTCACACACCAGATCGAGGCGCAGCCAGGCAGCCTGGCCACCCTGCCCGCGCTGCCCGAGTCCACCGCCGCCGACGCTGCCGCGAACTACACCCGCGCAGTGCTCGAGGGCCGTACGCCCGTGCCCGCGCCGATCGCCCAACAGGTGGAATGCATCGTGCAGCTCCATGCGCAGATGCAGGCACAAATGCGGGCACAAACGCAGGCACAAACGCAGGCACAGATGCCGGTACAGACGCAGCTCAGCGCCGCCCCACATTCACAGCCCCACGCAAGCCGATGAAACCGCAAGCCCCCTCCCTGCAAACATCAGGCACCTCGGCCGCGCGCGCGGTGTGCACCCTGGTGGGCGCCGGCCCGGGCGACCCGGATCTGCTCACGCTCAAGGCGGTCAAGGCCATTCAGGCGGCCACCGTGCTGCTGGTCGATGACCTGGTCAGCGACGAAATCGTGGCGCTGGCAAGCGCTTCGGCGCGTGTGATTCACGTGGGCAAGCGCGGCGGCTGCCGCAGCACGCCGCAGGCCTTCATCGACCGGCTGATGGTGAGCGAGGCGCTGGCCGGCGAGAACGTGGTGCGGCTCAAGGGCGGCGATCCGT